>CAZFUK010000762.1:0-2673 GCA_964522005.1 uncultured Anaerolineales bacterium
ACGACACGCCGAATCATCGTTTCCAGTTCGACAGCTTGGAGGACCACAATCGTCTCTTGCTCTTGTTTCTCCTGAACCGCGCTCATCCTTCACTTCCTTCCTCATAGCCTTGGCTGACGGCCTACTTTCGCCCGTTCTCTTTCTGTGCTCCAGTCCGTTTCATGCCCACATAAATCGCTTGCTCAAGGCCGAGCCGTTCCTGGATAATTTGAGCGACCCACTCGTCCACATCGGCCACCCCATGCAATCTGGCAAAGAAGGCGACACGGGCCAGCAGTTCGCCGCTGAGAGCCACGGTACCGGGCATTCGCTCGATGTGAATTGGATCTTCCCACGCCGTCGCATCATCCGCGTGGGCCGCGACGATGTCATCAATCTGATCCTGGCTCGGTTGCATCAGCTTCATCCATCTTGGTCAGGCCCAAGCGTCGTTTTACCTCGTCTAGTGAAACGGTTCCCTCGGCCTTCGCGCGATCTCGAGACTGCTCGATGATAGCTATAAACTCTGGGTTGGTACTCAGTGAGATGGTTTCCAGGTCTACATTCTCGACTGCCATGACAACCGCTACTGGACGGCCGGCCTCCGTCACGACGACCAGGCCTTCATCAGCCTGGTCAATATAGTCGGCTAGTGGCTCGACCGCCTCTTCAATGTCAATCACTCGTAGACTCATAACTGCACTTCCTTTCCGCCAATAAACACTCGGTTGCGTATCTTGACCCCTACGGCCAGAACAAGAACCAGTGGCGCCGGTTGGGTCTGAATATCATAGTATACCCTGAAAGTGTCAATCCGAAGTTCCCAGGGCGCTAACTGATTGGGACGCATACGCTTGCGATTTCGGGTCTCAACGTCCGGCTGATACCTCAATTGAGTCTCAATCGCGTTGACGATGATCGTCTGATGACGCGCTGTAAAGCCAGCCAGGTATTCCACAGCTTGAGGCGAGAGTTCAATCTGATATGCCACTTGCCCTCTCTAGTGCGTGGATTAGTCTCCTGCCATCTGCTTCTGTGCTCCAGCCGTCACCCCTGCGCCGTTGAGGGACTCCACCTTGAGGCGGGTCTTGATCCGGGCGGTGCGGCCGTCCTGGTAGGTGATGACGGTGTCCACGTCCAGGTGGTCGGCCGGGCCATAGAGCGCGCTGACGATGTCGCTGTAGCGCTGGGCGACGTAGCCGCGCCGCACCTTGCGCGTCCGCGTCAGTTCGGCGTCGTCGGCGTCCAACTCCTTGTGCAGCAGCAGGAACCGCTGGATGCGGGCGGCGGGCGGCAGGTCGGCGTTGGCCCGCTCGACCTGCTGGCGCACCAGGGCGTAGACTTCGGGCTTCTGGGACAGGTCCGTGTACGTCGTGTAGGCCAGTTGGCGCTGCTCGGCCCACTTGCCCACGTTGTCCATGTCAATGTTCACCATCGCCGTGACGTAGGGCCAGTCACCACCGAAGACCACCGCCTCCTTGATGTAGGGGCTAAACTTGAGCTTGTTCTCGATGAACTGCGGGCTGAACTTGGTCCCGTCGGCCAGGGTCATCACGTCCTTGGCGCGGTCGATGACAATCAGGTGGCCGGCGTCGTCGAGGTAGCCCGCGTCGCCCGTATGCAGCCAGCCATCGGACAGGGCCTCGGCCGTCTGGTCGGGCCGGCCGTGGTAGCCGAGGAACACGGCGGGCGACTTGAGCAGGATTTCGCCGCTGTCGGCGATGCGAATCTCGGTCTCGGGGATGGGCGTGCCGACGGTCTGGAACTTGATGTCGCCGTCGCGGTGGGTGACGGCGATGCTGCTCACCTCGGTCTGGCCGTAGATCTGTTTCAGGTTGACGCCAATGGCGTGGAAGAAGCGGAAGACGTCCGGGCCGAGGGCCGCGCCGCCGGTGTAGCAGCGGCGAATGCGGCGCAGGCCAAGCTTGTCCTTGAGCATCTGGAAGACCAGCGCATCGGCCAGGCGGTACTGCACGCTCAGGCCCGGCGAGGGCGCTGCCTTGGCGAAACGGGTGTCGGCCATGCAGCTGCCCACGTCGAGCGCCCAGGTGTAGACGGCCCGCTTGAGACGGGTGCTGTCGGCGATGCGGACCTGGACGCGGCTGACCATGTTCTCCCAGATGCGCGGCGGGCTGAACATGACGTGCGGCCCAATCTCGCGCAGGTTATCCTGGACGGTCTCGGTGGCTTCGGGGAAGTTGAGGGTGAAGCCGACCTGGAGGCCGCAGGCGAGGGCAATCATCTGCTCGCCAATCCAGGCCAGCGGCAGGAAGCTGACAAACTCGTCGGTCTCCTGGAGCGGGTCAATGGACAGCAGGTTGCGGCCCTCGCTGAGCAGGTTGCGGTGGGAGAGCATCGCCAGCTTGGGTTCGGAGGTCGTGCCCGACGTCGTGGACAGGATGGCGAGGTCATCGGCGCGGCCCTGGGCCACGCTGTCCTCGAACCAGCCTGGATGCGCCGCCTCCCACCTCTCCCCCAACGCCTCGACCTGGGGGAAGGGCATCAGGAACGGCTCCTGGTAGCCGCGCAGGCCCTTGGGGTCGAAGTAAATCAGCTTCTCGACCCCGCTCAGGTCGGGCCACAGCTCCAGGATTTTGTCCACCTGCTCCTGGTCCTCGACCACGATGAACTTGACGCCACACTGGCGGATGATGTAGGCGATCTCGCGGGGCACCGAGTCCTGGTAGACGCCGA
>CAZFUK010000763.1:0-2663 GCA_964522005.1 uncultured Anaerolineales bacterium
GCCGCCCCACCACGTCGCCCAGCGCCCAGAGTTGAGGCCCGTGCCAGCGGGCGGCAGGGCGTATTCCTGCACCGTCCACAGGCTGAGGTCGTCCAGCGGGTCCACCACGGTATGGCTGTAGTCGCCCCAGCGGTTCTCGCTCCCGCCGTTGGTGCGCCAGTACACCCCCTCGCCCGCCTTGAGCACGACCCCGTCGCGCAGGGTGTTGGGCGGGTCGGACCACGAGCGCAGGGCGTAGCCGGCGCTGGCGTAGCTGATCGAGCTAAAGCGGCTGTAGCCCAGCAGGACGTCGCCAAAGCGGTTGACCGCCAGGCTCGGGAAGCCATAGAACAGGCCGCCGTTGGTAAACGTCGCTGCTGCGTCGTCCAGGCGGCCCTGCTGCAGGATGCCGGTCCCCGAGGGCGAGCCGTCGAGCTGCCACCACTGAATCGCGCTGCGCTCGGGGAAGCCCTCGGCGGGCAGGCCGACCGTATGCGCCGTCCACAGGCTGCCGTGGCGGTAGACGACGTTGTGCAGCCGTTCGTCGCCGGCGTCTATGCTGACCGGGCTGCCGCCCTGGGGCGCGAAGTCCACCGGCACGCCGTTCCAGGGCTGGGGCGAGGTGATGATGGCGGTGTCAATGAGGAGGGTCGGGCCGGTCGGGGGCACGCCCGTGAGCACGGACTTCGCCAGGCGGCCGGGGTTGTTGTCCACCAGGCGCAGCAGGGGGGCGACGGCGAGGCTGTTGTCCAGCGTCGTGGCGGGCACGAGGGTGGCGATCTGCTCCAGCCCGGCGGTAAAGGTGTAGGCGGTGACCTGGCCGGTGTAGAAACGGGCCTTGTCGAGGACGAGCAGCCGCGAGCCGTGGAACCCGCCGTCGAACATGTTGGCCGAGACGAGAATCCAGTCCTTGTTGAAGCCGAGCGTGGGGTAGTCGGCCCACCACTGATTGGTCGGGTCGGCGTCGAAGCAGGCGAGCTTCCAGGCGCCGGTCGGGTCGTTGGTGGCCGAGGCGCCAACGCAGACGGCCGAGGTGGGGCGGGCGCCATCGGCGGCGACAGCGGCGATCCAGCGGCCGCCATAGGGGTCGTAGACCAGGCGCGGGTCGAACGCGCCCCGCCCGCGCGGCAGGACCGACGCCCAGAACGCGTCCAGATTGACGACGCTGAGGAAGCCGCCGCTCCGGTTCTGGACGGCGACCTCGGTGTTGAGCATGGTCATGACATGGGCCGGGCCGACCGCGCCCATGGTGTCGGGGGGGATGAGGGTACTGTTGTCGAAGAGGCCCTGGAAGCTGGCGCTGGGCAGGGGCGAGGCGGCTTCTCCCCGTGCGGTTTCGTCTGGCCGGGCGGGGGGCCGCGCCAGGTCAGGGGAAGCGTGGGTAGCGGGTGAGAACAGTTGAGGCGCCGGCCGGCCGGGGCGGGGAACGACGCCGGTGGGCGCGGGGGCCGGCAGGCCGAGGCGCTCGCGCTCGGCCAACCCCGCCAGTTCGACCCAGGCGACGGCGCTCGGCTCCACCGGCTGCCCCACGCTGACCGTACCCCCCTGTGCCCGCGCCGGCCCGACCCACGGCCAGAGCACGGCCACGGCCAGACAGACGACCAGCAGCAGGCCCACGGCTCCGAGATACCCCCTGCCAGACATGTCCCCCCCCTGTCTCAGACCGGGGCCTCTCCGGGGGAGAGGCAGTGTGTCAGGCTGATGTCACCAGGTCGGCGGGCCGCTCAGGGGCCGACAACATTGACCGGGAGCGGCATCCCAGCCGCGTCCAGAAGCTGCGCCCCGTCGAGCCGCGTCCGCGGTGGGCCGTCGAGCCGGGCGCGGAAGCGCAGGGTGAGCAGCGTTCCCTGGCTGGCGGCGTGGCGGCCGAGCGTCGTCACCGCGAAGTGGGCGCTGCCCGCCGCGTCGTCCACGCGGTTGAGCGCGACAAACACCCCGTCGGTCGGCCAGATGTCGCCCGCCGCCAGGCCCAGCGGCTCCAGCCGCGCCGGATCAAAGCGGAGTTGGAGGTCCGCCCCCGCCAGGCCCCGGACCCCGCTCACCCTGGCCTGCACCTCAAACACTTCGCCGTCTTTGACGGTTGGCGGCTGGTCCAGGCGGACCGACGCGACGCGCTTGGCGGGCGACGCGGCGCGCTCGGCGTCGGCCGTCGTCTGTCTCGCTAGCCCCGCCGCCCCCCAGGTCTGGGCGCTACGGTTATAGTTCATCCCGACGATGACCAGGTCGGCGAGGCCGATCTCGTCGTCGCCGTTGATGTCGGCGTCCGGCCGGGCCGACGCGGGCGCGCCATAGACCGTCGCAATCGCCACCAGATCGAAGATGTTGACCGTGTTGGAGGCATCCTTGACAATGTCGCCGCCGAGCAGGGTGATGCCCGGCAAGGCGAGCTGGGCGGCGCCTGCCGTCAGGGTGACGTTGTGGGCTTCCTGGGCGAGGAAGCTGGGGTGGCCGGCCGTGACGGTGTAGACGCCTGGCGTAAAGCCGCACAGGGCGAAGGTTCCATTGCTCGCCGTCTGCGTCGTCAGCGCGCCCGAACTGATGGTCGCCCCGCTGTTGTCGTCGCGCGACTGGAGGAGGACCGTCCCGTTCACGCATAGCCCACCGCTGATGGTGACCGAGCCATCGGCGCTCGGCGGCTGGCTCCCCTGGGCGTCCGGATTGGAGACCAGGACGCTGTTCAGGTG
>CAZFUK010000764.1:0-2661 GCA_964522005.1 uncultured Anaerolineales bacterium
CACCCGATCTTGCATCTTCAACCTGACGTTTCTAGTATAGCAATATTATGTTATGTCTGTCTACCTCAATGACCCGATGCATGCAGCGCTCCGGAGGTAGGGTGCCAATCTGTATATGTCGGGGCAGAGCAGTCTGAATGCAAGAGGGTCTCCTCGTGGGAGGCGAGAAGGGGCGCGTAGCTGGTCACGAAGAGGATAGCCACGATCAAGGCGCTGGCGAGGGAGGCACGACGGCTTGGGCCAGGGAGAGGGACGGCATCCGGTTGCAGCAGCTGGCGCACCCGCTCGCGCGTCACGCTTAGCGCACTCACAGCCGCATAGTCTAGGGGTAGAGTGGACTGGTAGCGGCTCAACTTCAAGAGAGCGCTGGCCAGAGGCCCCACTCCACCCTGCGCCTGGATCGCGTGGTGGTCCGCCTCTAACTCACGCGCCACGAGGAAGCTCGCGCAGAACTGGCCCGCCACGGGCAGGAAGACGAGCGCCTTCGCCAGCGTGCGGCTGACGAACACGTTGAGCGGGTCACGGCACTGGAGGTGGCGGTGTTCGTGGAGGAGGACGGCTTCCAACTCGTCGTCATCCAGCATGTCCACGAGACGACTGGACAGATAGACGCGCGGGGTCCGCAGGCCGTAGCAGAAGACAAAGGCCATGTCTGAGTGAAGGAGTGTGAGCCGCTCCCCCATCGCCAGTCGCTCGGCCAGGAGGGTCACACGTGGGGAGGCAGTGGGGGGGAGAGAGGCCAGCCGCTGGCCGAGTTGCCGCGTCGCGGTCGCCTGAGCCACGAGAGCCCCCAGTCCGTTGGCCACAGCAGCCAGGAGGGTCAGTCCTGGTACAAGGACGCGCCACGTTCCCCCGTGTTCCCACACCTCACTCCACGCCAGGCGGCAGAGCGCCACAAAGGTATGATGCTCGGTGGGGTTGTGCCAGACCAGGGCCAGCGTCATGCTGCCCATAAACGCGGCAGCCAGGACGAGCAGGGCAACGAGCCGATGGTGGGCAGGGCAACGACATGTCATGCGCTTGTGTCTCCGGGGGGTGGCTCCTGCTGTGCCTTTGCCCGAGCCTGGCTGACGACTTCCTCGAGCGCGGCCAGTTCGTCGGCGTCCAGCTCGCTGACGACACCTGTGAACTGTGTAATCGCCAGTCGGCCAAAATCCTTGACCAGGCTCTGCACGACCTGCTGCGAGACGTGCTGCAGGAAGGCCTCGCGGCTATGGACCGCACGGTAGAAGTAGGTCTTGCCCACCCGCCGCCGGCTCAAGACCTGCTTGTACACGAGACGGTTCATCACTGTGGTGACGGTGAGATAGTGAACCTCGCCGAGGCGGTCGCACACGTCCTGGATCGTGGCCTCCTCCTGGTTCCACATGATGTCCATAATGCGGGCTTCCAGTTCACCAAATAGGCGCATCAGCCCCTGTTGATCAAGCCGAAATGCCTGGACCGGGATGGGCTTGGTCATGGCCGTCTTACTCCCTCTGATAAGTTCGTCAGTTCGTGGCACACACAGTCGTTTGACAGGTGATAAAACATAGTATAAAACAATTGGGGGTCGTGGTCAATCAAGAAATGATCGGGTTCGCTGATGGCTAGAGTAAAGGTATGAATGCTCAACCGAAGATTCTGGTGGTAGATGATGAGGCCCGTCTGCGGGACCTGGTGCGAAGCTATCTGGAACGAGAGGGCTTCGCGGTGGTCACGGCTGAGGATGGGTTGACCGCGGTGAGTTTGGCGCGTGAACATGCCCCCGTGGTCGTCATCCTCGATCTGATGTTACCCGGCCTGGATGGTCTAGAGGTCTGCCGCCGCCTCCGTACTTTCTCCGACGCCTATGTCATCATGCTCACGGCTAAGTCAGAAGAGATCGATCGGGTCATTGGGCTGGAGGTGGGCGCCGACGATTATCTGACCAAACCGTTCTCGCCGCGTGAACTGGTGGCGCGCGTTCGCGCCATGCTACGCCGTCCCCGCTCTGGCTCCACGACAGCCCCTGACGTTCCACCGCCTCAGAGGTTCGGTGACCTGATGATCAATCACATGCGGCGCGAAGTGACGCTGCGCGGCAGCACAATTGCCCTAACCCCACTGGAGTTTAATCTGCTAACAACACTAGCGGCTTACCCCGGCCGCGTGTTTACCCGAACTCACCTCCTGGAGTTAGTCTGGGGCCCCGACTACTACGGCGACGACCACGTGGTAGATGTCCATATCGCCAATCTACGGAAGAAGCTGAGCGACGATCAATCCACACCACGGTATATTGAGACAGTCCGTGGGGTAGGCTACCGATTTGAGGGGAAGGGAGAGTAGAGTTATGATTTCGCCCCGCTCCTCCCTCCACACGCGGCTGCTCCTGGCGCACCTTCTGGTGATTGGTGTAGGTGTCGTCACCCTGTTCGTCGCCACGCTCGCCCTGGGGCCTACCCTGTTCGACCGCGTCATGGGCCACATGATGGGTCCAGGTATGCCGATGATGGGTGGCATGATGGCGGTGGTGCAACAGACCACCGCCCAGGCCTTCCAGACGGCCATGCTTCAGGCGCTCGTCATCAGCACAGGTGCGGCGACGATAGCCGCGATTGCGGTTAGTCTCGTCGTTTCGACGCGGATTGTGATGCCCCTCCGACGGCTGGTAGACGCGAGCCGACGCATCGCCGCCGG
>CAZFUK010000765.1:0-2645 GCA_964522005.1 uncultured Anaerolineales bacterium
AGGGCGGTGACCGTCGTCGTGCCGATGTCAAGACCGAGGGTAATGGGCATGGCTGTTCCTCGTAGACCAGTTTCGTCTCGCGGCCCGGCTCGTGCTATAATTAAGGGTTAGAGCGAGAGGAGATAGCGGTTGAGGGCCTCGCGGGCGGCGGGCAAGGCCTGCATGGCCGGGCGGTTGGCGATGAACCAGGCCGCCGACGTGGGCGCGAGCAGCCGGCCGAACGGGTCCGAGGGAGGCGGCCCGCCCGCCTCGCGCGACGCGCGCCAGAATGGCTCCAGGCTGGCCGCCCAGTCGCGGTAGTGCTCGGCCAGCCAGGGCCGCAAGTCGGCATAGACTGCTTGCGTCTCGGCGTCCACGGCCCCGGCGCGGTAGACGTTGATAATCAGGCTCTCCAGCCGGTCCCAGCGCTCGATAAAAGTCTCCAGGTCCGCCGGCGTTGTCCGCCGCTGCGACCGTAGAAATCGCGTGAAAGGATTCATATGTCAAACCCTATTCGTGTTACTGTCTGGAGCGAGTTTCGCCACGAGAAGCATAACCCCCGCGTCCAGGCCGTCTATCCCCAGGGCATGCACACCGTGATTGCCGACAGTCTCCGCCAGGCGGGTTTCGAGACGCGCACCGCCACCCTGGATGAGCCGGAGCATGGCCTGACCACGGATGTCCTGGAGCAAACCGATGTCCTGACCTGGTGGGGCCACCTGGCGCACCGCGAGGTGGACGACGCCATCGTCGAGCGGGTCCACCAGCGCGTGCTCAACGGCATGGGCTTGATTGTGCTCCATTCTGCTCATTTATCCAAAATCTTTATGCGCCTCATGGGCACCGGCTGCAACCTCAAGTGGCGCGAGGCCAACGACAAGGAGCGGCTATGGGTCGTCGCGCCCGGCCACCCCATCACCGAGGGCCTGGGCGAGTACATCGAGCTGGAGCGCGAGGAGATGTACGGCGAACTGTTCGAGATTCCCCAGCCTGACCAGCTCGTCCTCATCAGTTGGTTCAGCGGGGGCGAGGTCTTCCGCTCCGGCTGCTGCTACCAGCGCGGCCAGGGCAAGGTCTTCTACTTCCGCCCCGGCCACGAGACCTACCCGACCTACCACAACCCCGAGGTCCAGCGCGTCATCGCCAACGCCGTCCGCTGGGCCGCGCCCGTCCAGACGGCGCCCCGCGCCTTCGGCAACCGTAAGCCCCTGGAGGCGCTGCCGACCGAGACGGGCCACTAGAGGGGGCGGGAGGTGGGGATGACGCGGCGGACACGCGGTGAGGTCGAAGCCGAGTTTACGCGGGCCATGATCAAGTTCGAGAAGGAGCATCTCGGGCGTGGCCCGCTGGACGCGCGCACCTTCTTCATCCAGGACATGATTCTGGTGCGGCTGCGCGGCATCCTCACCCCGGCCGAGATGCAGGTGGCCCGCACGCGCGAGGGCCAGGGGCTGGTCAAGGAGATGCGCCGCCAGTTGTTCGAAGCGTCGCGCCCGGTCATCGAGGCCATCGTGACGGAAGTGGTGGGCGTCAAGACGGTCAGCCTGCACACCGACATGAGCACCCAGACCGGCGAGCGCGTGATTGTGTTGACGGTGGACGGCAACCTGGAGAAGCTGTTCCCGGCCATGTAGTATAGGCTTTTTGCAAACTTTGTGCCGAGTGGGGTAAGACGACAGCGCCTCACTCCATCAGACACGGCAAAGCAGCGTCTCGGCGGATTAGGCGAAGAGTAGCCTTCCCGGTAGGGAAGGGGACTGGTTGCAGAATAGGCCGACATCTTTCCCCCAGCCAACAAAGGCTGGGGAGAGGTGTCGGTTTTTTTGTTCCCCGCCGAGACGGCGCCCAACCCCAGGAGTTTAGCCCTGGGTAAACCCTAATCCCTTTCAGAAATGGCAAGTGTGCGTCAAGGAGGATGCTGACGGTATGAATACGTTGAAGCTGACCGCGTTACTGACGGCGTTAACCGTGTTGTTTATCCTGATCGGCCAGGCCATCGGCGGGGCGGCCGGCATGCTCATCGCCACCGGCCTCGCCATCGCCATGAACGGTGCGGCCTACTGGTTCTCGGACCGCATGGTGCTCGCCATGTCCGGCGCGCGTGCCCTGGACGAGAACGAGCTGCCCTGGCTGCGCCTGATGGTGGCCCAGTTGGCCGGGCGGGCCGGGCTGCCCATGCCCAGGGTCTATGTCATTGACAGCGACACCCCCAACGCCTTCGCCACCGGCCGCGACCCGCAGCACGGCGTTGTCGCCGTCACGACCGGCATCATGCGCCTGCTGACGCGCGAGGAGCTGGCCGGCGTCGTGGCCCACGAGTTGGCCCACATCAAGCACCGCGACACCCTGCTATCCGCCATCGTCGCCTCCATCGCCGGCGCCATCACCACCATCGCCAACATGGGCCAGTGGGCGCTCATCTTTGGCGGCTTCGGCGGCAACGATGACGAGGAAGGCGCGGGCGGCATGGCGGGCGGCCTGCTCATGCTGTTTATCGCGCCGCTGGCCGCGACCCTGATTCAGTTGGGCATCTCCCGCGCCCGCGAGTTCCAGGCCGACGCGGGCGGCGCGGCCATCGTGGGCGACCCACTCGCCCTGGCCCGCGCGCTAGAGAAGATCGAGGCCTACGCCCGCCACGGCGAGCCGCTGGCGACCAACCCGGCCAC
>CAZFUK010000766.1:0-2639 GCA_964522005.1 uncultured Anaerolineales bacterium
TGCCGCCCTGGTACGACAGCACCGACGCGATGTGGATGATCTTGCCGTGACCCTGGCGCAGCATGTGGCGCCCCACCGCCTGGGTCAGGAAAAACAGGCTCTTGAGGTTGACCTGCATCACCGCGTCCCAGTCCGCCTCGCTGTACTCGACGGCGGGCGCGCGGCGAATTGTGCCCGCGTTGTTGACCAGGATATCGAGCCGCCCCATCCCCTGGACCGTCTCATCCACGATGGCGGCCAGTTCAGGCGCCCCGGCCGCGCCCAGGTCTACACGCCGCCAGACGAAGCGGCGACCCAACGCCTCCACGGCGTCGCACGTCTCCGTCGGCTCTGAGCGGTCCAGGGCGACAATATCCGCCCCCGCCTCGGCCAGCCCCACGGCGATGGCCTGACCAATCCCCTGATGCGCGCCCGTTACCATCGCCGTCTGGTGGTCGAGACGAAACAGTTCAAGCGACATAGCCTCTCCTGCCCCACAAAAACCAAGCTTCCCCCACTCCCCAAGTATAGCACGCCCGTTCCCCTGCCCGAAGAAACGGCCCACCCAGAGTTGCACTTCGGCCCGAGTCCAGTAAGCTTTAAGGCATGAGGGAGCTGTACGACGTCATCATCATCGGCGCGGGGCCGGGCGGCTCCGCGACGGCGCACTACCTGGCCCAGGGCGGGCTGCGCGTCCTGCTCCTGGACAAAACCGTCTTCCCCCGCGACAAGACGTGCGGCGACGGGATGACGCCGCGCGCCCTGCGGGTCCTGGCCGACATGGGCCTGCTCGACAGTCTCCAGACACAGGGGCAGCGCCTCGACCGGCTGGAAGTCTTCGCGCCGTGGGGCTACTCGGTCGGCGCGCAGTTGCCCCGCGTGGGAGACTGGCCCGACTATACCCTGGTCGTGCCGCGCCTGACCCTGGACGACGCTATTCGTCAGCGCGCCCTGGCGAGTGGCGCCGACTTCCAGGGTGGGGTGCATGTGGTTCAGGTGGAACGCGAAGGTGAGGGGGTGGCGGTCAAGGCGGAACGGCGGGGAAAGACGGGGGAGTTCCGGGGACGGATGGCTGTGGTCGCCACGGGGGCGAGCCACAAGCTCCTGCTGACCACGGGCATCCTGCGCCAGGCCCCGCCCATGATGCTGGCGGCGCGGGCCTACTTCGAGGACATGGCCGCCCCCCCAACGATGCACCTCCGCTTCGACGGCGTCCCGCTGCCCGGCTACGGCTGGGTCTTCCCGCTCTCGGCTACGTCGGCCAACGTGGGCGCGGGCTACTTTCGGGACGGTTGGACGGCGCGCTTCATGCCGGACACCCCGCGCCAGGCGTTCGACCACTTTGTCCAGACCCCGGCGTTGCGCCGCATGCTCGATGGGGCGCGGCAGGTCGGGCCGGTCAAGGGCTACCCGCTGCGGGTGGACTTTGCCACCGCGCCGACCTACGGCGACCGCACCCTGCTGGTGGGCGAGGCGGCTGGCCTAGTCAACCCGCTGACCGGCGAGGGTATTGACTACGCCCTGGAGTCGGGCCAGCTCGCGGCGAGCCACCTGCTCGCCATGTTCGCCGCCGGCGACTTCTCCCCCGCCCGCCACGCCGAGTACGACCGCCTGCTGCGCGCCCGCTTCCAGCGGCTGTTCGTGTTCTGCAACCGCGTCCGCGCGGTCTGCCTCAATCCCCCACTGCTCAACCTGCTCGTCTGGGCCGCGGCCCGCCGCCCCGACCTCAAGCTGCGCCTCATGCACATCGTCCTGGGCCTGCGCCGCTAGCCCCGTCCTGGAGTTGAACCAGACCCGACAGGTTTTGGAAACCGGTCAGGTCTGTCCCCAACTATGGCGCGACCGTCACCCGTTCCAGGCTGCCTCGGTTGAGCGAGACGACGTAAATCTCACCCGCCTCGTCCTCGCCAAAGGAGGCGATGTCGTGGCCGGCCTGGAGCATCTCGGTGCGGACCCACTGCCCCTCGGCGGTGCGATACAGCGTCCAGAGGCGCCCGCTGCAGAAGTCGCCAAACAGGTACGCGCCCCACAACCGCAAGTAGGACGGCCCGCGATAGACATAGCCGCCGGTGACCGAGCAGCCCAGGTCGTGGCCGTACTGGGTGACGGGCAGCGTCAGGCCGGTCCGGTTACACCCCTCGCTCGGCGAGTAGCACTCGGTCCCTTCCATGATATTCCAGCCGTAGTTCTCGCCGCCGCGCGACACGGCCGGGGTGAAGTTCACCTCCTCCCAGGTGTCCTGCCCGACGTCGGCCAGGTACAGGTCGCCCGTCGCCCGGTCGAAGGAGTAGCGCCAGGGGTTGCGCAGCCCCACGGCCCAAATCTCAGGCCGATAGTCGGTGCGTCCGACGAAGGGGTTGTCTGGCGGGACGCGGTACGGCTCACCGCCATCCACATCCAGGCGCAGCATCTTGCCCAGCAGTGTCGAGGGGCGCTGGCCGTTGCCCAGTGGGTCGCCGCCGCTGCCGCCATCCCCCATGCCAATCCACAGGTAGCCGTCGGGACCGAAGGCCAGGTGGCCGGCGTTGTGGTTGGCGAAGGGCTGGTCAATGCCCAGCACGGTCACCGCCGAGGCCGGATCGGCGCGGTCGGGGTCGCCCGACACGCGGTAGCGCGCGATGACGGTGTTCCCCTGGCGGTTGGTGTAGTTGACAAAGAAC
>CAZFUK010000767.1:0-2637 GCA_964522005.1 uncultured Anaerolineales bacterium
GATACGGGCCTGGTGTTGAATCTGGCTAATGGGTCCACGCGGGAGTTTGCGCAGTCCGTACCGCGTGAGGTCCCCCACGGCGATGCGCAGAATTGGGCCGTTCAGCACATCCGCTATCCACGACGGCAATTTGCTTTCTAAAATGGCAATCGCCTGGATCGGAATACCCAGTAAATCGCGCGGAATCACATTCACCGGCCCTCGAACGGCCAGGCTTGGTCGTGCCCCGTGCTCCCACAGGTCCATGGCGATCTCACCGCCCGAGTTGCCGAAACCGACGACCAGCACGCGCTGGCCCTGGAAGGGCTGACCCGTGTGATAGTCGGAGCTGTGCATGAGCGCACCTCGAAAGGAAGCCTGGCCCGGCCAGGTGGGCCTGTAAGGTTCGCGGGTATAGCCCGTGGCAATGACGAGGTTCGACGCCTGATAGCGGGTGTCCTGGGTCTCGACTTCCCATCCATCACTGCCCCGTCGCGCCGCCATGACCTGCTGACCGAACTGCGGTTCCAGTTGGAACTGTCGTGCATACGTCTCCAGGTACTGGACCACTTCCAGGCGCGACGGGTAGCGTGGATACTCCTTCGGGAAGGGCATGTAGGGGAGCGCGGAGAATGCTTTGGCGGTGTGCAGATGGAGCCGGTCGTAATGCTTGCGCCAGGCGGACCCTACCGTGTCGGCCTGCTCCAGAATGAGGCAGGGAACCCCGGCCTGCTTGAGGCAGGCCCCCACGGCCAGCCCGGCCGGCCCGGCGCCAACCACCACCGTGGCGTCATTCATAGGCTAGTTGTGGACGTAGACCCAGGTGCCCAGGTTGTCGGGCGAGGACAGCACGCGGTTCTGCCCGGCGGAGAGGGTCGGACCGGCCCAGCCGAATAGCCACTTGGCGTCCACAGGTGACAGGTTCACACAGCCCGCGCTGCGGATGGCGCCGAAGCCGTCATGCCAGTACGCGCCGTGGAGGGCGTAGCGCTGGGTGAAGTACATCGTCCACGGCACCTCTTCCAGGTAGTACGTCCCCGTCTCCGACACCCCCTGCATGGTGTGCGTGATCAGCTTCTCGTAGACATAAAAGAGACCGGTGATGGTCGGCGTGGTCTTCTTGCCCGTGGACGTCAGGGTGGCGAAGACCATCTTGTCGCCTTCGTAGGCGGCGACGGTCTGCGACGACAGGTCTACATCAATCCACTTGTCGCTCGGGCCGACACCCGTAGGCCGCGCCGTGACCGGCACAGGCCGCACCAGGTCGGAGTAGACCCAGCGGCCCTGCCCGATGCGCCACCAGCCCTTGTCCAGGCCCAGCAGGGGCACCCAGGTGTACTTCTGGTAGTAGGCCAGGTCGTTGGCGTTGAGGTCGGGTGAGTCGTGGACGTGGACGTTGTAATCGGTAACAAAGCCGAACTGGCCCGGCATCGCCCCGTCGTTGTAGACGCCGTTCCAGTAGGCGCCTCGGAAGCGGGGCGACTGGAGGATGCGCACGTCGCTGGCGCGGACCCAGCGGCCCGTCGCGGTACGGTACCAGAGTTCGCCGCCGACGGTCTGGCGGTCCTTGACGCTTACCCACCACGACTGGTTGCCGTCCAGGTACTGGACCTGCGCCCCGCCCGGCGCGTCATAGGCCCACGTGTTGCGCTCGACGCGGGCATAGGTGGCGAAGATGGCGGGGGTGGCGGCCCCGTTGACCCCGTCCTGCTGCGGGGGGGCATCCAGGCCGGCGTCGGCCAGCGCCAGGGGGGCCGTGGCGAGGAACATGAGGGCGACGAGAACGACGAGGTATTTCAATTTCATTCAGGCGCTCCCTATCTCTGAAATATGCGGCTCAGCGGTATAGCCCATATTATACGGGTACGGGCGAGAGCGGACAAACGAGCCAGCCGCGCTGACGAGCCGGTGTCAGGCTTCCCGTTCAAGCTCGACGACCGTCTGGCCGCGCTTGACCACGTCGCCCGGCTTGACCTTGACAGCGTGCACCCGTCCCGCGTGGGGCGCCGTGACCTGGAGCTCCATCTTCATCGCTTCCAGGACGAGCAGCTTCTGGCCGCGCTCGACAGGGTCGCCCGGCTGGACGTAGACGGCGACGACCTGGCCCGGCATCTGCGCGGCCAGCGTCTCCTCGCTCGCCCCTGTCCGATAGCCCGCTTTACGCCCTGTGCCCGGCTCCAACGTGCAGGCCACGCCGTCCACCGATACCCAGCGCCGCCCGCCATCCGCCGCGACCACGACGCGCTGGCGTTGCCCGTCCACGTCGAGCGTCAGGTCGCCCCCGTCGTGGCGGCGTACCCGCACGCGGTAGACTCGGTCGCCCACGGCGACGCGGTAGCCCTCGCCTTCGGCTTCGACGTGCACCCCAGTTTCAGTGTCACCTATCATATAGCGGCGTTCCACAGTTACCCCTCCTCTGTCCCCGAGGCGGCGGGGAAGAAGTCCACGCTCACAATGTCCTCAAAACGGTAGGGACACTGGGCCGGGAAGAGGCTCTTGTCCAGCCCGGTCTCCTCCTCCGCCAGCAGTTTGGCCCGTTCATAGGCCCGCGTGACGCTCGCCGCCATGTCCTGCTGGAGAGAGGGGCTGTCTTCCAGGAGTTCTTGCAGGTCGGTGCGCTGAATCAGTACCGTATTCCGCCAACTGCGTGATCGCCGG
>CAZFUK010000768.1:0-2611 GCA_964522005.1 uncultured Anaerolineales bacterium
TGCCGGACCTCTACCTACCGTAAATATTTCTCCATTTGAGATCTGAAAGGCGTTTGATACAATGGGTAAGGATGGCATGACGCTCGTCATGCCAGTCTTGGCATGTCTTGTGGAAAGGAGAGTGTCCCGTGAACGCTCGCAATGGCGCGAGTGTCGTCCGCGTCCTCGGTCTAGGGTTCTTGCTGTACCTCGTGTGGTGTTTCGCCACCTGGTTCTTTGAAGGCCGCGTCAACCTGCTCCAACAACCCACCCCCATGGGCCGGGCCGTGTATGTCATCATCGCCAACATCCTCGTCGGCATCCTCGGCGTAGCCTGGCTCCTGCGCTCGTCCCTGGCGCACGGCTTCACCGACCTGGACAAGCTCGGCTTCCGCTCGCCCCGCCGCACGCTGGTCGCCATCGTCCTGGCCCTAATCGGCGGCTTCGCCCTGTTCATCGTCCAGAGTCCGCCGTCGCTCGAACCGCTGGTCGTCCTAAATGGGTTCGCCCAGGTCTTGCCCGGCTCCATCGCTGAAATCCTGGTCTGCTGGGTTGCCGTGGGCGCCCTGACCGAGGGGGTCACCAGGGGGCGCGGGCGGGTCGTCTCCCTGGTCCTCGCCATCCTCGCCGCCGACGTCCTCTTTGGCCTCTACCACTTCGCCCACAGTGCGCCCTTCAACCAGTGGCCCATCGTGCTGTTCCTGATGGTGGTCGGCCTGCTCACCAGCCTCGTCTACTTCCTCACCCGCGATGTCTATGCGACCATCCTGGTCCACAACTTTATGGGGATGAAGGGGGTGATGGGCAGCATTGACCTGGCGATTCTGCGCCAGCCACTGGTCCCGCTCTACCTCCTGGTGGTCCTGTCCGTCGCCGCCCTGGTCCTTGTCCACCTCTGGCTGCATCAGCAGGCCACCCACGGTGGCGAGGTCAGCCGCCAGCCCGCCATGCGCATGCGCCCCGTCACCTAGCGCCCGACAGTCGAGTTTACAACGCAGGAGCCGGGGGTAATCCCCGGCTCCTGTCCAATGCGGAAAGGAAACTTCATCATGGTCGCCTCCAGCGCCCCTCCCCTTCGTCGCGGTCATGCCGCCGACATCGTCGCGCAGGTCGTCCGCTCGCCGGCGGCGTGGCTGTTCGCGGCGGTCTGGCTGACTGCGCTGCTGATCCTGGTCGTGTCGGGTCACGACTTTGACCCGCTCACCATCGCCGTCTTCCTGCTGTTGACGCTGGCGACGGCGCCGATGACGACGCCCCGGCTAGAGGCGCACACGCCACGCGCCGAGCAGCCTCGCGTGTGGCTGCACCTGGGCCTCACCCTGCTGTTCGTCGTGCTGACGGCCTGGCGCGGCCTGGTGTTCCACAAAGTCCTGGCGCCGGATGCCCCCATCCCCCTGTGGTCGCCGCTCGTCGGGTGGCTCCAGGCGCTAGGCGCCCAGTGGCTCGGCAACATCACCTACGTCGCCAATCCGGTGACCTATGTGGCGCTCCCCTTGCTCGCCCTGCTGCTGGCAGGCGCACGCTTGCGCAGCCTGGGGTTCGGGCACGGCTACGACATCCGCCGCGTCCTCCTGCTCTGGTGCGCCATCCCGCTGGTCTTCTTTGTCTACGCCCTGGTGTGGGGCACACTGACGCCGCTGGGGCTGGTCGGGCGCTTCATCGCCAACTTCCTCTCCAACGGGTTCTCCGAGGAGTTCCTGTTTCGTGGCGCGCTCCAAACGCAACTGCGCCGCCTCGTCAGTCCGGGCTGGGCGCTTGTCATCCAGGCGCTCGTGTTTGGCGCCTGGCACCTGGGGCTAGGGTATACCACGACAGGTCACAGCGGCCTGCTGCCCGCGCTCGCCACGGTCATCGTCCATCAGGCGGTCGTGGGGCTGGCCTACGGCGTGATCTTCGAGCGGACGGGCAACCTGCTCGCGCCGTCCATCGTCCACATCGTGGTGGATAGCATGTGGTAAGGGGCTTCTCTCAGCCGTTTGAATGGGGCGTGATACGGGGGTACTATTCCACGTTATGCTTCATAAGCGTCTCGCCTGTTGAAACGCTGGGAGTCAGCCAGCCCGCGCTGGCCGCGACGAAAGGACTGCTGTATGCTGGTCAAAGTCCTGAGCGGCTTCGGATTGCTCCTGTTTGTGGTCGGGCTGGGCCTGGGTGTGATGACCCTCGGCGGCGCGCTGGTGGCCTTAGCGCGTGACGCGACTGACGAAAAGCACGGGATGGTGGAAGGCCCGCCGCTGTGTAGCTGGGACGCGAACCTGTCACGGCGGGTGATGGCCGAGAATGAAACCCAGTCGGTGCTGGTGAGCGCGACCAATCCCTTCACTGAAACATGCAAGTCAACGCTGACCCTACGCGCCCCCAGCTTCGACCTATCGCCCAGCAAGGACCAGCAGACCCTCTCCGTCCCGCCGGGCCGCCAAGGCTCTGTCGGCTGGATCGTCAGCCCGCGCAAGACGGGTGTGTACGAGGTGGCTGTCTCCGATGACCTGACGACCCGCACCCTCGGGTTGAGCGTCACCAACGTGTTTGGCCTGAGTGCGTTTCAGTCGCAACTTCTGGCGGGCCTCGGCAGCATTCTCGGCCCGATGCTCACCGCGCCCTGGTGGTTCGACAGGTGGCAGCAGCGCGCCAA
>CAZFUK010000769.1:0-2611 GCA_964522005.1 uncultured Anaerolineales bacterium
GCAGACATCGGCGGCCCCCTGTGCCTGAAAGTACTCCGCTATGGGACAGCGACGCATGGTGACGGCGATACCATCACTTGTGACTTGTGTGTCAAAGCGGTAAGCCGGCGGATTGAACGGAAAGCGCAAGAACAGGTTGACACAGATACGCATCTGCTGCCGAGGATCACCGGCTAGTCCAGCCACGAAGCGTGGCAACATAGCCCAACGTTCGTAGACCTGCCACGCCGCAGCCGCGAATAGTTCGATGGCATAGCCTCGCTCGACGCCTCTGGCGACAAGCGCATCTACGAACGCGATGGACAGGCAGGCAAGACGGAGATTCATACGGCTTCCAACCGTTGGCTCGTGTGGTAAGGTGGGGGCTAGGTGCTCGAACGTGCTCCAGGTGTGCCTCACGATGCCGTCGACTTCAGCCAACGTGAAACAACCTTGTTCCGGTCTATGCTTATCACGGCTGCGTGCAAGAAGCGCGCGGTGGACCGCCCACTTCGTTACCGGCTTAAAGGCGAACGCGAAGAGCGTTGACTGGGTATCTATCCGCCTCCCTGCCTGCCCAATCGGCCACCGCTCCGCTGTCTTGCCCTCCGCCAACCGCTTGATGTTGGAGATCGCACGTTGGGCGCCGAGCTTTTCAAGCCAGTCAGGGAGCAAGACGTTCCAGGGCCAGGGCAGACGGTAGGCGAGGGTGAACACGACGCGTATGCCGTGGGGGACAGGCTGTAACTCGGTGGTGGCATGCATCTCCCAGCCGCGGATGGCGCTGTAGGCGAACTTCCGGTTCTCCTCCCACTCCGTCACGGTCTCGTCGAAGCAGAACGCGCGACCAAAGGGCAGGCGAAATGTCCAGCGATAGATTGTACCGACGCCAGATGACTGTTCCGACCCTAGTTCCATGTAGGCGACGGGGTTCGAGGTGAGGAAGGACTTGCGGGGATCGGCAATCACCGCGAACACGCGCTCCGGACTGGCCTTGATATCGACATGGGCCTGGACACGCCCAAAGCTCCCCGTCGCCCCACCGCTCTCGGCCTCTGTACCGCGCCTTCGCCACTGCCAAACCATCCACACGAGGGCAAGGACCAGAACAAGCTGAACCTTCCGTCTGTTTCTTTCCCTCATCGTCACCTCCTTGTCACCTCAGCTTTCTTCCTGCCCTGTTCACCCTAGTAGAACTGGTGGTACTGTGTCTACTCCCTCATGCTCGCCAATATGGAGCAGCACACCGAGGCTGCGCCCTTGGTAAGTGCGAACAAGCCCCGGTGTGACCACTTGCAGGTAATAGGATTAGCTAGCGGCGGCCGCGAATGACGGCGTTGTTGGCAGACCCTGTGACCCTCTCGCCAAACTCTGGCCGCACATACTTCTGAGGGCTTGCCTCGAACTCGGCCTGACACAGGGGACAGCACAGATAGTACGTCATGTGTTCGTATTCGATGTGGACATGAGCGCGACCCCGGTGAATACGCTTACCGCAAACTGGGTCTCTAAGCATCAGCCACACTCCTATCACTCCCTAGCAGCCACCAGGCGGGTATCACAGTTAGGGTCCGCGCCTCATAGCGATGCGCACTGCTGTGGCCCGCCTGCTCGACTGCCCAGACCAACTCTGGTGGACTCAGACGTTCGGGGTCGTAGAATACGGCTGCCATTCCTTTCTCCAGAAAGACGCTGGTGCGCAGCACGCCATCGAGCATCAGAAGGCCATTCCGTACCCGTATCGCGCACCGAGGGCAGCCCATGCCCTGTACGCCCAGGTAAGCGACCATAGAGTGGTTCAACTGGGCGCCATCTAGGGGCTTGTCAATTGGTTCGACGTGGCAGGTCTCGTGTTCGCTCACAACTTTCTCCTTCGGTAAATGCGATTATTGATAGGATGAGGATCTACTTGCCACCGGCCGGTTGTGGCAGAGTCTTGTAGACGGCGGCGAAGGACCACACGCCCAGCGCCCCGTACAGGAATGCCTCGACCAGCCCGAGAACGAACGTCCAGGGCTGCGTCCAGTCGAAGCCGATCAGGATCATCTCCCAGAAGATGCGCATGTGGAAGAGGGCAGGGAAGAGCAGCGCCGCGACGATGCACAGCGTGTAGAAGGCTGCCGACCACAGGCCTGCGGCCAGCGCCAGACGTTGGATATTCAGCGGCACGGTCTTGTCTCCGACTGGAACCAACTCCACGCGCGTCTCCGCCTGTAGTGGCCCGAAGCCAGCCCGCTTCAGGGCAGCCGCCAGCTTGTCTGGGTCGGACAGGTGGGGGTCATACTCGATATAGGCCATCTCGGTGGACGGGTTGACATAGACGTAGCTCACCCCTGGGACTTGAGCCAATACCCGCTCCGCCAGGTGCGCTCCGTCGCCGCCACAGCCAAGGTTGTAGATCGGTACGGTTACCCGTTGACTCCCTGAGAGGGTTGTGAAGACCATTGACGTATCCATCACGACCTCCTGACGGAACGGCCTACACACCGCTCCTGCCATGTCTTCGTCTCATCACAATCCATGTCTGCCTTGATGATACAACACCCGGCTGAGGGAGACCTGTGGCAATGCTGAGGTGGTGCTGAAGGATTCTGGGGCGGGATAGTGGCGGGAGAGGGGGAAGAAAAGGGGC
>CAZFUK010000770.1:0-2608 GCA_964522005.1 uncultured Anaerolineales bacterium
CGGCGGCCGTGCCCGACGCCGGCCCAGAGCGCAGCAGGCTCGCCCCGCCGAGGGTGGGTGTGAAGGCGGTGGGGTCCTGGGGATAGACGACGCGGTCGCCGCCCGTCAGGCTGAGCGTCAGCCCGCTGAGGAAGTCGGCGCCCGTCAGGCCCGTGGCGGGCTGGGACTGCGGCGCGGCCAAGTGCAGGTCATTGGTGAAGAACGGCCCCAGGGCCGCCACCGCTGCCCCCGCACTCAGTGGCGCCGCGCTCTGGCCCGTCAGGAAGGGCGCGGGCGGCTGCGCCAGGGCCAGCCGCTGCCCACTCAGCAGCACGTGGCCGCCCGCCTGGAGGTAGCCCTGGAGCGCCGTTTGCTGCGCCTCGCTGAGCGACCCATTCTGTCCGCCCACCCACAGCACCAGCCCATACTCCTGGAGGGTGTTGAGCCGGGGGCTGCCGTCCTGGGCGACCTGCCAGACGCGGAAGGCCTGACCGAGGCTCGCCAGGGCGCTGGTCCAGGCCGGGAGGGCCACGTCAGCGGCGTCGGCGTCCACCAGGAGGATGCAGGGCAGCTTGTCCAGGCTGATCGTCTGCGACGCCCCCGGCACGGTGACCGTGCGCTGGCCCGGGTCGTAGCCCGGCGCGAACACCCGCGCGCTATACGTCCCATTGGGCACGGTGAGGCTGAAGCTCCCATCGGCGGCCGTCGTGGTCGAGGCGCCGCCCGGCGCGAGGACAACGCGGGCGTTGGAGACCGGACTGCCGCTACTGGTGACCTGGCCGGACAGCGTAAAGTTGAGCGTGCCCGCGATGGTCAGCCACATGGCCCACGGCGGCCCCCACTGGCCCGTGCTGGTGCGGCCGCGCGCATAGACCAGGTGACGGCCCGGCGCGAGGCCCACGGTGGGGAGATTGCCCTGGGCGGCCTCGACCGCCGCGTCGAACGCGCCGTCCACCGCGCCCAGCGGCACGCCCGTGCCGGGCGTCCAGTCCGGCGTGTCCACCTTCAGTTCGACCCCACCGACAACATGCGTCAGGGCTTTACCCGCGTCGGCGGTCAGCGTGACCTTGACCGCCGTTCCCGCGCCGACCGTCCCCAGGTCCGCCGGGACGCCGCTCAGGTCCGGCCCCAGCGGCATCTGGTAGGGGGCGCGGGCCACACGGGCGGCGTAGCGCAGGGCGGGCAGGTTGGCGTTGAGGATCGCGGGCAGGTCGCTGTAGGGCTGGAAAAACGTTGTGCCGACTTCGATGGTATACGCCGCGATGCCCAGCCGGCCGTAGGCCCAGTCCGTGGTATCGCCGCTGGTGTCGTAGAGGGTAGTGCTGGCCTGGCCGGCCGTGTAGTTGTTGAAGGCCTGGAAGCGCAAGCCTAGGGCCGCGAGCGGCCCGGCGTCCGGCGCGGGCGACTGGGTGTAGCCCCACGGCCAGAGAACCCACTCGCCATACGAGTGGAGGCTGATGAGGAGGTTCGGCGTCGTGGCGGGCATGGGCGTCGCGCCATCCACACGACGCGACGGGATGAGGCTGGTTAGGAACTCCTGGAGCGCCTGGGTCTCCACCTCCGAACCTGGACCGGTCCCGTGGTAGGTCTGGGTACAGGGGCTGTCCGAGGCGCCGACGTTGCCCCACAGATACGAGTGGTTACGGTTCAGGTCCACGCCGGACTGGAAGATCAGGGTCGGCGGCTCCGGGCACGGGCCGGCCGTGTTGTTGAGGTTCTTGCGCTGGAGATAGCCGCGCTCGGCGACGCGGTGGCCGTCGGGGTTAGCGGTGATGACCACTACCGTGCGCTGGCTGTCGAGCATCCAGGTCGCGTCGGGGTCCGTGCCGTAGCCCTGGAGCAGGCGGCGCGCGAACTCCAGGGCCGTTTCCGGCGTCGCCAACTCGCGGGCGTGGATGTTCGCCATCAGGAAGAAGGTCGGCCCGGTCTGGGCGCGGGCGCGGTTGCCCAGCACCAGGGCGTAGAGGCGGTCGCCGCCGCCTCGAGCGTCGGGATGGAGGCGCAGCCAGGTCGCGCCGTAGTCTTCCAGCGTCGCCAGCCCCGGGTAGTCGGTGACCAGGCGGCGCATCTCGGTATAGAGGGCATCCACGCCGAGGTACTGGGGCGGGTAGGTGTCCAGGGGATGGTGGGCGGCGTCGGCCGCCTCGATCACGACGGGTGTTCCGGCCTTCTTGAGGCTCTCCAACGTCGCCGGGTCCAGGGCGACCAGGGCGTAGCCCGCCTTATAATCCACCTCCCAGACATCGTAGGTCTCGACCAGCCGCTCCAACTCGGCCCGCGAGGCGAAGGGCAGCCGAGCCAGGGTGGGCGGGGTGGGGCCTTGCGCGCCGACGGGCAGGGCGGCCAGGGTCAGCAGGAGCAGGGCGAGCAGGAGGGCGGGGAGGCGGCGGGGGAAGCGGGGGGTAGGACGCGAACGGGTCATGGACGGCATCATGAGTCTCTCACGGGTTCAAGGGTGGCTTACCACCAGTTATAACGTAATTCCGCTCCCAATCAGTGCGGCCCCAGCGCCCTAATCCTCGCTCTTTCCCTCCCTCTCCCTCTGGGAGAGGGTCGGGGTGAGGGTCTTAGGCGATGCGACGGGAGAGGGGACACGTCTTGCTCAATTTGGCCTGTCGTCGGGCAAGAG
>CAZFUK010000771.1:0-2607 GCA_964522005.1 uncultured Anaerolineales bacterium
CGCACCCCGCCGGGCTACAACCTGCTGCTGCGCGGGCCGGCCAACTGGCCCAAGGACGGCGTCTACCCCCTGGAAGGGGTCATCGAGACGGACTGGGCCACCGCGACGGCCAGCATGAACTGGAGAATCACGCGGCCCAACGTCCCCATTATCTTCGATGTGGACGAACCAATCGCCATGATTGTGCCGCAGCGGCGGGGGGAGTTGGAAGCCTTCGAGCCGCGCCTCCAGCCTGTGGGCGAGGCAGGGGCGCTGGCGCAGAGCCACGAGCACTGGGCCATCAGCCGCGCCGACTTCCTCGACGCCATGAAGGATCCTCACTCCGAGGCGGCGCGGCAGGGCTGGCAGAAGCACTACATGCGCGGCGTCACCACCGACGGCCAGCCGGCCCCCGAGCACCAGACCCGCCTGGCGCTGCGCCCTTTTCAAGACGAAACGTGACAAAAAAGACCTGACCGGTTTTCCCTCTTCGGGGACTTCGCAAAACCTGTCAGGTCTTCGCTCATCGGCCTGTCAGACATCGCCCAGCGTTCGGCGCACCGCCGCCACGATGTGCGGTTCGCCCGCCAGCGCCGCTACCGTGAGGGTAGGGCTGTAGGGCAGCGGCGTCGAAGCCGCCGTCACCCGTTCCACGGGCGCGCGCAGGTAGTGGAACAGGTGGCTCGCCGCCTGGGCCGCCACCTCCGCCCCCCAGCCCAGGGTGAGCGGGGCCTCCTCGACAATCACCAGCCGGCCCGTCCGCGCCACCGACCCCAGTACCGTCGTCCAGTCGAAGGGAACCAGGGTGCGCGGGTCAATCACCTCGACTCCCACCCCCGCCGCCGCCAGCGTCTCCGCCGCGCCCAGCGCCTCCTGGACCGCCGCCCCCACCGCCACTACCGTGCAGTCGTTCCCCGTCCGCTTGACATCCGCTACACCGAACGGGATGGCGTAGTCGTCCTCGGGGACCTCGGCCGTGGCCTGGTAGAGCGCCTTTGGCTCGAAGAACAGCACCGGGTTGTTGGAGCGCACGGCGGTGCGCAGCAGGCCCTTGGCCTCGTTGGGGCCGCTGGGCACGGCCACCAGCAAGCCGGGGATGCTCGCCAGCCAGGCTTCGAGGCTCTGCGACAGTTGCGGCCCGTAGCCCTGGGCCGGCCCACTGCCCACCCGAATCACGAGCGGGACACGGTACTGGCCCGCCGTCATGTAGCGCAGCTTGGCGGCGTGGTTGATGATCGGGTCGGCGGCCAGGGCCAGGAAGTCGGCCACGACCAGGTCTACCACGGGCCGCAGGCCAGCCGCCGCCGCCGCCACCGCGCTGCCCACCAGCACGCTCGGGCTGAACGGCGCCCCGATCACCCGCTCGGCCCCGAACCGCTCGCGCAAGCCGGCCGTGGTGCGGAACGGGCCGGCCTCAGCCACGGACGGCCCGATGAGGAAGACATTTGGGTCGGCTTCGAGCGACAGGGCCAGCGCCTCCTGGACCGCCTGGGCCAGCGTGATCTCGCGCCCGCCCAGGCGCGGCGGCTGGGCGCGGTAGAGCGCGGCTGGCTCCGGGCTGTAGACGTGGGTGGTGAGGGCGTCGGCCGTCGGCGCGGGCATGGTCTGCGCGCGCTCCACCGCCCGGTCCACCTGGAGTTGGGCCGCCTGCGCGATCTCTCGTGCGTCGGACGGGGTGAGCGTCCTGGCCTGGACCAGCTCGTTGTAGAGGCGGACAAACGGGTCGCGGGCGGCGCGGGCCTCGTCTGAGAGGCCGGTCAGGCGGGGCGCGCGGGCCTCGATGAGCGTCGGGCCGCGTCCCGTCCGCGCCAGGCGCACCGCCGCGCGGACCGAGCGGTAGACCGCCGCTACGTCCGCGCCATCCACCGTGCTGTTGCTCAGGTCGTAGGCCACGGCGCGCTGAGCGACGCGGCTCAGGCGGCGGTTGGCATCGTCGGGGCTGTCGCCTTCGGGGCGGTCGTTGACGACGATGAAGACGACGGGCAGCCGCCGCTCCGACGCCAGCGTCAGCGCCTCATGCACCAGCCCCCGGTCCATCGCGCCGTCGCCCACGAAGCACAGCGTCACCTGGTCAGCCTGGCGCAGTTGGGCCGCCAGCGCCCAGCCTACGGCCAACGCCGTGGACGCGCCGAGGATGCTCGTCGCCAGCGCACCCACCCGCGTATCCGACAGGTTGGACGGCCCGCCCTTGCCCTGGCACAGGCCGCCTTGCTTGCCATACACCTCCGCGATGACCGCCGCCGGGTCGCTGCCGCGCGCCAGGAAGGCGCTCAGCCCGCGATGCGTCGTCACCAGGTTGTCGGTCGGGCGCAGCGCGAAGCACGCGCCCACCGCGACCCCCTCCTGGCCCTCGCTCAGCGCCAGGTCAGTGACGGGCAGGTTCCCCGCCGCCAACTCGGCCGCCAGCCGCGTCTCCACGGCGCGCACCAGGGCCATGCGCCGCAGCATCTCCAGCCGCAGCGGCCCCTCCTCGCTCGGCAGGGCCTGGTCCAGCCGCTCGACCCGCCGGGGCGGCGCGTCGCCCTCGACGGTTGGAATCAGCCGGCGGGGCAGCCGGTCGAATGTGGGCAGGGGGGGTGGCGGGGCAGGCGGGAGCGCGGGCGGTGGTTGGGCGATGAGCGTGCGCTC
>CAZFUK010000772.1:0-2607 GCA_964522005.1 uncultured Anaerolineales bacterium
GCGTAGCCTGTATTGACGCCGACATCGGCCTGCGGAACCTGGACGTGGTCCTGGGTCTGGAGAACCGCATCGTCTATGATATTGTGGACGTGGTCGAAGGCCGCGCTCGCCTCCGCCAGGCGCTCATCCGTGACAAGCGGCTGCCTGAACTCTGCCTCCTGCCCGCCGCCCAGACCCGCGACAAGAGCGCCGTCTCGCCGGCCGAGATGGTCCAGCTCGTCAACGACATGCGCAATGACTTCGACTTTGTCCTCATCGACTCGCCGGCCGGCATCGAGCAGGGGTTCAAGAACGCCGTCGCGCCCGCTGATGAGGTCATCATTGTCACGACCCCCGAGGTTTCCGCTGTGCGCGACGCCGACCGCATCATCGGGCTGGTCGAGGCCGAGGAGAAGGGGCCGGCGCGGCTCATCATCAACCGCCTGCGCCCGGCCATGGTCCAGCGCGGCGACATGCTCAGCCGTGAGGACGTGCTGGACATCCTGGCGATTGACCTGATTGGCATCGTGCCGGATGATGAGGCCATCATCGTCTCCACCAACCGGGGCACGCCTGTTGCCCTGCACAACCACTCCCCGGCGGGCACGGCCTACCGCCAGATCGCGCGCCGCATTATGGGCGAGGATGTGCCTATCCTGACGCCTGAAGCCCAGACGGGCTTCATGGCCCGCTTTAGCCGCTGGCTGCGCGGCGAGTGAGGAGCCTATGAGTTTCCTAGACCGCCTTCTGGGCCGGGCCGAGCCAAGCAGCCGCGACATCGCCAAGGAGCGCCTCCAACTGGTGCTGACGACGGACCGCACCAACATCAGCCCCGCCTTGCTGGAGCAGATGAAAGACGACCTGATCAACACCCTGTCGCAGCACGTCGAGATTGACCGCACGGGGATTGAGTTGAGCGTGTCACAGGGGCGCGGCTATCACCGCGTCGTGGCCGATATTCCGGTCCTCCGCGCCCGCGAGGTCCCACCGCCCCGGCCGGCGCGCCGCACCCGCCGCACGAGCACAAGCGAGGAATAAGACGGCTGAATCACAGAGGGTAGCTGGTTCCAGCTACCCTCTGTGCTCTGTGTTCAGTTAGGGTGTGTTGCTCGGGTGTTAGGCTACCGGCGAGCGGCGAATCAGCCGGCCCAGGGCGATGACGATGATGGCGCCGATGAGGGCGGTGATGATGCTGGTGATGTTGATGCCGCTCATGAAGTTAACCTGGAACAGCAACTGCGACAGGAAGCCGCCCACGAAGCCGCCGATGATGCCGAGGATGATGTTCCCCACCAGGCCCATTGGGCTGTGCATGACCTGCTCGGCCAGGAAGCCGGCGATGGCGCCCACGATGATAGTAGCGAGAATACCCATGCTGTCTTGCTCCTTTCAGTCAGTAGAAGATGAGTAAAGGGGTATGATAACAGGCCGAAGCCTATTAACCAACCAGGGCGAGTAACTTGTCAAGCGCGTGCTTGACCCGAAGCTGGTCCACCGGGTTGCCCGAGGCGAGGAACTCTCCGACCGGGCCTCGACGCATGAGGGTGTCCAGCGTGTAGTCTATGTCGGTGCCGTGTGCGCCGCCCAGGCCAAACAACCCGCCGCGATGCGGGCGCAGGGTGATGGTGTGACGGTCCTGGTCGTTGCCGACCTGGGTCAACAGGGTCAGGGCATGGTTTGGCTCGACGTGCTCGACCGTGATTGTCCCTGAATGGTTATCCGCCTGCCACTGGTATGTCGCCCCGCTCTGCACCGCGCCGCCACCGCTCACCGCGCCGACGCCTTCCAACCATTGGCCCCACCGGTTGGGGTCGCTGACCACCGCCCAGACATTCTCCAGCGGAGCTTCCACCGACATGCTGCGTTCAAACTTGGGCATAAGAATCTCCTGTCGATTCTACTCTGACACTGCTCCACTACGTCGCAGTGTCTTACCCCAGTCTACCCCCCCAAACCTACGAACCCCATTACGCCAACATGGCTGCCTAGTGCAAGAAGCGTGCCAATGCCCACTCTCATTCTGGTAAAACACTCAATGGTGACGGTAGATACGGCGCGAACCGCCTCAGAGTGGCGGTTGTCGGAGGAAGGCCGACGGCGGTGTGACGCGCTGGCCGACCGGCTCGCGGTCCACCTGCCCCAGCGCGTCGTCGCCAGCCAGGAGCCGAAGGCAGCCGAGACGGGCTGGCGCGTGGCCGAGCGGCTGGGACTGCCCTTCGAGGCCGCGCCCGACCTGCACGAGCACGACCGCCGAGGCGTCCCCTACCTGGGGGTCGACGAGTTCCAGGCGGCGGTCGCCCGCTTCTTTGCCCAGCCAAGCGAGTTGGTGTTTGGGCGGGAGACGGCCGAGGCGGCCCTGGCGCGCTTCGACGGGGCTGTGCGGCTTGTGCTGGCCCGGTTCCCCGGCGAGCCGGTGGTGGTCGTCGCCCACGGCACGGTCATCTCGCTGTTTGTGGCCCGCTACGCGGGGGTGGACGCCTTCGACCTGTGGCAGCGGCTGGACCTGCCGTCGTTCGTCGCCCTGGACTGGCCGAGTGGGGCGGTCATAGACGTGGTGGAGAGTGTGGTATAATTGAGGGGCAGTGGAGACGATGGCACAAGGAGTCTGGCTGATGAGTAGTATTGTGA
>CAZFUK010000773.1:0-2604 GCA_964522005.1 uncultured Anaerolineales bacterium
CCGTGGCGCCGCACCCGGACTGGCCGGTCCTGGGCCAGTTGACGAGCCTCGCCGCGCCCGCCGCTGCGCCCGAACCCGCCGCGTTCCAGGCGCTCCGCCGCCTGGCGCCGGCCCGGGCCGCCGAAGCCCTGACCGCCCTCGCGGGCCTGCCCGGCCTGGGCGGGGGTGAGGCGCTGCGGGACGAGGTGCGCCGGCCGATGGAGACGCTGACGCGGCGCGACCTGTCGGGGGTGCGGGTCTACACCTCGCCCGTGGCCGAGACCCTGGGCGCGGAGGCGTTCACCACGGGCCAGCGCGTCGTCTTCGCGCCGGGGCGGCTGAACCTGGGCACACCCCAGGGCATGGCCTTGCTGGGCCACGAGTTGAGCCACGTCGGGCAGCGCCTGGCGTTTAAGCTGACGGCGAGCGCGAACGCGGCCAGGGACGACGCCGAGGAACAGGCGGCCGGGCAGCAGGAAGACACGATCCGCCAGGTGGTGGAGCAGGGCTGGCCGGAAGGCTCGCGGCGCGAGGTGCGCCAGGCGGCCCGCGCCCTGAGCGCGATGATGCAGCACGGGGGAGTTGCGGCGCCGCCGCTCGGTGGACCGGCCGCGGCGGCAGCGCCTGGCGGTGCGGCGGGCGGAGGCGGGGCCAACGGGGCCAATGGGGCCAACGGCGCGGACGGGGGAGGGGATGGGACGGTGGCGCGGGCGCGGTTGAGCGAATCGCCTCAGGCCGGGGCGAGCGCACCGGCGGCCAAGCCGGACGTGGAAGCCCTGGCGCGCCAGGTATACAGCCTGCTCAAGGCGCGGCTGCGGGCCGAGCGCGAGCGCCACGCCTAGGTATGGAGAAGGAGAGGCTATGGGTAAGCAGCAGGTCGGCGTCCTGGAAAAGGGGAAACTCGTCGTGACCGAGGGAGAACTGGCTAACTCCCAGGCCGGCGAGATTAAGTTCCTGTTCAATCCCTCAGAGTACGCCATTAGCAAGAGTAACGACTGGAACACGCAGCCCCAGAAGGGCAAGAATATTCCCAAGTATGACTTCGCGGGCGGCAAGCCGCGCACCCTGACGCTGGAGCTGCTGTTCGATACGACGCGGCCGAGCGCCAACGCGGACGACCAGGGCAAAAAGAACGATGTCCGCGAGTACACCAACAAGCTGTTCAAATTTATGATGGTGGACAAGGGGGCGCAGACCAAGGGCCGGAATAGCCAGATGAGCAAGCCGCCCAAGTGCCGCCTGTTCTGGGGCGGCGACAGCCAGCACCTGTTCGAGTGCTATATCCAGCAGTGCAGCGTGAAGTACACCATGTTTAGCCCCGACGGCTGGCCCATCCGCGCCACCGCTACCCTGACCCTGCTGGAAGCCCTGGACAAGGCAGACCGCCCCGGCACGAACCCGACGTCGCTGGGCGAGCCGGGCCGCAAGGTCCGCCAGGTGAAGGAAGGCGACCGGCTGGACTATATTGCCTTTCAAGAGTATGGCGACGCGCAAGAGTGGCGGCGCATCGCCGACGCCAACAAGTTGAGCAATCCCCTGGACCTGCGGCCTGGGATGACCCTGGCGATTCCCCCGCGCTAGCTTGCCGGCGCACAGGAGGCGGTCATGCCTGCTGGACTCCATCTCGACCTCTCGCACATCTCGCTCAAGATAGACGACGCGCCGTCGTCCCCCGACATCCAGGGGGACCTGCTGGAGGTGACGGTGGACCACACCCTGCACCTGCCCAGCATGTTCACGGTGCGGCTGCACTGCGACGACATGAAGTGGCTGGAAGACGCGACGTTTCGAGAGGGCAAGAAGATTGAAATCTTCTTCGGCCCCTCGGCCCAGGTCAAGCTGCTGTCCGGGCGCATCGCCAGCCTGGAGCCGGACCTCGACGTGGGCGCGCCGACGCTGCTGATTCGCGGCTACGACCTGAGCCACAAGCTCTACCGAGGGCGCCACCGCCGCTCGTTCAGCCAGGTGAGCGACGCCGACCTGGCGAGGAAGCTGGCGACGGAGGCCGGGCTGACGCCGGGCAAGGTCGAAGCGACCGGCGAAGTGCGCGAGTATGTCTTCCAGAACAACCAGACCAACGCCGAGTTCCTCCAGGAGCGCGCGCGGTGGAACGGCTTCGAGCTGTACGTCGTGGATGACAAGCTCCACTTCTGCAAGCCGCAGCCCAGCGGCGAGGTACTCGACCTGGCCTGGGGCGACGATCTCACCCGCTTCCGGCCGCGCCTCTCAACGACGGAGCAGATCAACGAGGTGGAAGTGCGCGGCTGGGACCCAATCAAGAAGAAAGAGGTCGTGGGGCGGGCGACGCAGGGGAACGGGGCGCCCAAGATTGGCGAGGCCCAGCCGGGCGCGGTCATCGCCAAGAAGGCGTGGGGCGAGGCCAAGACGGCCATCGTGGACTGCTATGTGCGCTCACCCAAAGAGGCGGAGCGCGTGGCGCAGGCGGCGCTGGATGAAGCGGCGTCGAGCTTTGTGGAGGCCGAAGCGACGTGCTACGGGGAGCCTCGGCTGAAGCCGGGTCAGCAGGTCAAGATTCGGAACGTGGGGCAACGCTTCAGCGGGACCTACTACGTGACCCAGGTGACACACGAGTGGACGGCTGAGACGGGCATGACCACTCATTTT
>CAZFUK010000774.1:0-2598 GCA_964522005.1 uncultured Anaerolineales bacterium
ATACACCTCCTGAAGAATAGGTTCACCGGCCCTTATTATAGCATAGGCCGTGCCGTTGGACAAAACGTAGAGCAGTCGGGCCTTGCGCGTACCGCGCATTACGGATGGGGGACTTACCTTAAAATTTTCGTCAAGGATTCAAGACATGCCCCTGTCTTAAAGCCTCCCCACAGGCTCTACCGGCTGCGGTCTAAGCCCCTCTCCCGGTCACAAGATAACGGAAGGTCGGGCAAACTGTTGGGGGGCATCTTTCTACAGAACACCTGTTTCGTTGCGCGGGCCGCGTCTTTCTGCTACAATACTCGCACCCAACCACCTGTCGGTGTCTGTGACTGCCCCACCTCTTGCCCTGGTCACGCGCCGCCCGAGAAACCGTGCGCCTGGAGCCCTGCTTTGAGGGACCGAGGACTGTTGCTATGCCAGGCCACGCGCTTCTCCGCTGGTATACCTGCCTATCTGGTGGACCGCCGAGCACTGGGCGCTCGGCGGTATGGTGTCTTGTTGCCTGAAACCCTGTATTCCTGGATGACCTGTCTCCGTTTCGGCTCGCTCAGCCCTTGGTGGGTGCCTGAGGGGGAAACGGTACACAACCTTGGGCGAACCCGGGGCGGAGACCGGCCGCCTGAAAAGAGCACGCCTATGACGATCGCGACTTCACCCCACTCCCATGAGGATGTCTGGCGGGCTGCCCTCGGTGAACTCGAACTCAGCGTCACCCAGCCGACGTTCGAGACCTGGCTCAAACCCACATGCGCGCTGGGGCTGGAAGGAAATGTCCTGATTGTAGGGACGCCCAACGCCTATGGGAAGGACTGGTTGGAGAACAAGCTGGGGGCCCAGGTGCGCCGCGCCCTGAGCCGCGTGACCCTGCGCCCGATGGACTTCGAGGTGCAGGTGCAAGCCCGCTCCAACGGCCACCGCGTTGCCGCCCCCACTGCCCCCCCGCCCCGCCCGACCGAGTCGAGTAAGGGCCAACACCCGAAGGTAGTGCAAGCCGCCATGACTTTGGAACGGCCCGAGTTAAACCCCACGTTCACCTTTGGCACCTATGTCGTTGGCTCCGCCAACAAGCTCGCCTACGCCGCGGCCAACGCCGTGGCCGAAAGCCCGGCCACCCGCTTCAACCCGCTGTTCATCTACGGCGGCGTCGGGCTGGGCAAAACCCACCTCCTCCAGGCCGTCGGCCACCAACTGGCCGGCCGAGGCTACCGTGTGCGCTACGTCACCACCGAAACATTTACCAATGACCTGATCTCAGCCATCCGCACCCAGACGACGGAGGAATTCCGCAACCGCTACCGCCAGGTAGACGCCCTGCTCCTCGACGATGTGCAGTTCCTCGTCGGCAAGGAGTCGACCCAGGAAGAGGTCTTCCACACCTTCAACGCCATGCACTCGGCCAACCGCCAGATCATCATCAGCAGCGACCGTCCCCCGCGCTCGCTGGTCACGCTCGAAGCGCGGTTGCGCTCCCGCTTCGAGGGCGGCTTTATCGCCGACATCCAGCCGCCCGACGTCGAGATGCGTGTCGCCATCCTGCGCAGCCACGCCGAGGGCCAGCCGGTGCCCGTGCCCGGCTCCGTCCTCGATCTGCTGGCGCAGCGCATCCAGTCCAACATCCGTGAGCTGGTCGGCGCGCTGACCCAGGTCATCGGCTACGCCCAGTTGCTGCATGCCCCGCTGGATGCCCACATCGTGGACCGCGTCCTGGCCTCGTCCGCCGTGCGCCGGCCTGTCCCCGCCCGCGACCTCATCCTGCAAACCGTAGCCGACTTCTACCGCCTCAGCCTGGACGACCTGACCGGGACCAAGCGCGTCCAGCGCATCGTCGTGCCGCGCCACGTCGCCATGTACCTGCTGCGCGAGGATGGGCAGCTCTCCCTGCCCCAGATCGGCCAGACGCTTAACCGCGACCATACCACCGCCCTGCACGGCGTCGAGCGCATCGCCACCCAGGTCGAGACGGACGAGACGCTCCGCCGCGAAATCAACGCCATCCGCGAGCGCCTCTATCGCAGTGCCTCGGTCACCTAATTGTCATGACCGCCGGTAGACTCGGACCACTATAGCGCCCCGAATCACCACTAGCTGTGAATAAGTGGTGGATAGTTGTGGAAAACCATGCCCAGGTGGGGATAATTACCCTCACCTGGGCCTTTTGCCGGGTCTCTGCCTAGACACCAAGACATACAGGATTTTCACGGGCGTCTGGGGAAAGTCTGGGGATCGTCTGTGCATCGTCTGGGGAGAGGGGGCGACCTTTTCCCCACGCCCTCGCGGCCTGTGGTGGCGCCTGGGAGCCGGTTAGTAGCCTGTAAGCCGGACGGCCACAAGCCCTGGCGGTGTGTGAACCGGTAGGCTGACGCTGGGGACGACTTGTCCGGCCCGGTCCCCACCCGCCCGGACATGATGATGGGCCGAAGGGGCGTCGCCAACTACCGGCGGGGCACACCGGCCAGCCCGTCAAACCAGCCCGATCGGCCGGCCCGTTGTCCACATTTCCCCACCCCCTACGACGACTAAAAAAGATATATTGATATAGAATAGAGAGGACTCTTCTTGGTCTGAGTCCCAGCATCCATCGAATACACCTATCAG
>CAZFUK010000775.1:0-2596 GCA_964522005.1 uncultured Anaerolineales bacterium
CATTATACATCTTGTTATAATGTTTGTCAAGGGTTTGACGAGAAAAAGCCCGCCGACTTACCCTCAGGCAAAAAAAGACGGCACGGAGACCCTCAGGAGCACAGACAGGACTTAGGGCCGCCTGTGCTCCTGGAGTCTCCGCGCCCGCAGCAGCTCTAGCGCGTCTCGAGGGTGACGCCGCCGTTGCTGGTGCGAATGGTCAGCGTCGAGGCGCCGCCGTTGAGAACGCCGCTCAGGCGGTTGCGGCTGCTCTGCGTTTGCGATAGTTGCAGCCGGTTGTTGATGCCGCCGTTATCCGTCTGCACATCCAGCCGCAGGCGCTGGTCGGCGGGCACGCGCACGGTAACGGGTCCGTTGCTCGTCCGAATCTCATGGCTGCCCTCACCCAGCGCGCCGGCGAACGTGACAGGGCCGTTGCTGGTGCGAACCCTCAGGTTATCCACCTGGGCGTCTTGCAGGTCAACCGGGCCGTTGTCGGTCTGCACCGTCAGCCGTCCACGCGTGCTGTTGGTCGTCACCCGCCCGTTGGAGCTGGTGAGGCTCACCGTCCCATCCAGGTTGCGCCCGGTGACGGCGCCGTTGTCCGAGCGGACCGTGACGTTGGCCCGCACGCCGTCCACGACCGTTTCGCCGTTGTCCGTCTCAATATCCACCGTCGTGCCCGCCGGCACCGTCACGACGAAGTCCACCGCCGCGCCGCCGAAGGTAAACGGGCTGAACGTGCGGGTGCGCCGAAAGGACAGCCGCACGCTGTCCTCGGTGACGCGGTTCATCTCCAGTTGAAGCTCGTTCAGCCGGGCCTGGGCGTTGGTTCCGGTGGCACGCTTGGTCGCTTCGACCTGAATCACCCGCCCCTCGCCGACGCGCACTTCCGTCCGCCCGTTGTCGTTGCGGATCTCCAGGCGCGGCGTCGTCCCGACATCAAACTGCGCCGTCTGCACCTCGCGGACCCCGCCGTCTATCGGCAGGTCCAGCCCGCGCTCAAACCGCTGGAAGCCCAGCAGCACGCCGCCAATGGCAAGCGCGCCGCTCAGCAGGCCGCACGCCAGCAGCAGCAACACGGTGTACAGCAGACAGCTACTCCGCCGCCTGGGCGGTGGGGCAATGGGGGTCGAGGGGAGCGGCGTCGAGGGCAGCCCCAGTGGGGGCGGTTCGCCACCCAGCCGAGGCGGGCGTCCGCTTGGGGCCTCGTCTGAGGGCGGTAACGGGCGCACCGGCGGCAGGTCCGCCGGCGGCTCGGTGCGGGGAGCGTCGTCCGTCAACCGCGACGGCCGTGTCTCTTCGCCAGTTGGGCGCGACTCACTCTCCGAGGGAAAGAGAGGTCTGTCTTGGGGATCGCTCATCTGCGCCTCCAGAAATAAGGGGGATTGACTCCATCCAGCTATCTATACGAGTCGCACACGGCCTCGGTTGCACCCTAGCTTGCCCTATGGCGCCCTTGATTCGACGCGGAGGGTTCCCGTCTGCATGACGACCGTCAACTCCAGCGCCTCCGATTTCCGCCAACTCGGGGTCAGGAAGCTGCCCGCCTCTGGCAGCCAATCCCCCGCCAGGCTCGGCTGCACCCCGCTCGCCGTGAGCTTGGTCCCCACGTCATTGGGTACCCGCACGGTGACCGTGCCTGAGGCGACGCGCAACTGGGCCTGAGCCGGGCGCTGCGCCTTGCCGCCGAAGTCGAACACATAGTCACCCGCCGCGCCTTCGAACAGCAAGCTGGAGAAGCGGGCGTTGAGCAGATTGAGCAGTTCCAGCTTGGAGGCGCCCGTGGTGATGGTGACGCGGCGCATGTCCTCCGCATTCGGCTTGCTGAAGTTAATCTTGCCCGTGGAGGCCGCCTGGCTCAACGCCAGCCCCCGCAAGTACACCCCGCCGAAGTCCAGGTCGGTCGTCTGCGCCCCGGCCTGGATACTCAACTGAATGGGCGTCGAGTTGTTCACCTGTAAGTCCCAGCGGTTGACCGCCTGGCCGAGGTCAGCGGCCTGACCTCCGCTCGGGCTAAGCTGCGTCAGCCCCACGTAGCCCGGCTGGGCCGACAGCGACGGCTGGGCCACCGACACGGTGCGGGTGATGACACCCTGCATGAGTTCGGTCGCCCCACCGCGCAGGCGCAACTCGCCGCCGAGCGTCGCCAGCGTCACTTGCGTCGTCTCCCGCGAGTACGACAGGGGAACGAGAACGCTGTCCGCCTGCACGGACGGCGCCGCCGGGGGGGCGGGCACGGCCGGCGGGGACGAACAGGCGCTGAGAAATAGGCATACAACGAGCAAACCGGTCACGACAAGCTTCATGCTACTCTCCACACGGTCAAGGTGTGAACATCAATCCACCATGATACTCACCCGGCAGCAAAAACGCGAATCGGGACGTGTAACTGCCCCGATTCGCGTTGGGTCGCACAAAAGTAGGGGCGGGGTTTCCCCGCCCGTAGCCGTGGGGTTTCCCCGCCCGCTACCCCGGTCTCCTGGGCGCGGGCGCGGTGACCGCGCCCCTACATCACGACTCAGATGGACGGCGCCAGCGGCCCGCCAGGAGCGCCGCCCCGACCGCCGCCGCGGCCGCGCCGAGGCCCGCCGCCAGCGCCGGGTGGCGCTCGATG
>CAZFUK010000776.1:0-2596 GCA_964522005.1 uncultured Anaerolineales bacterium
CGCTCTTGATGCCATCGGCAGCGTAGAAGATTACTGCCTTGTACCCGGCGGTCGTCTGGCCGGCCGGCACGTGGATGTTGATGCCGTTGGTGTTGTAGGCCGAGCCAGCCCCCGCCACCTGGCCGATGATGTTGACGCCAATGGTCTTGAGCGCGTCCGTGCCCGCGTAGGGGTCGGCGGCGCTCGCGCCCGACTCGTTCCGCACATTGAGTTCCGCCGCCAGCGCCATACCCGTTGTCGAGTAGTTGGTGCCCTCTCCGTACAGCCCGAACGACCGCCCCGTGCTGCTCGCCTTACTTCGCGCCAGTCCGGCCACGCCGACAATGTCGTGCATCCCGCCGTAGCTCTGGCGCGTCGCCGTCGTCTCGATGTAGCCGAGCACGTTATAGACGGCCATGACATCGCCGTCGCCCGCCGTGTTGCTGCCCTGGCGTTGCGTCGCAAAGTAGTAGGGGGCGAAGGTCAACCCGTAGGACGACTCATTAGGCTTCGCAATGGTCTTGAACTGGACGACGGGGTTGTGCTCCGTCGCGGCGGGCGTCGTCGAGCCGAACGTCAGGCCGACGCGGTGATAGCTCTGCTCCCCCGTGATGCCGAGCCACGACTGACCGGACAGGGCGAATTGCAGCGCCTCGACCACCTGGCCCGTGTCGGCCAGCGTCACCTTGCCGCTCCACCCGCTCGCGCCCGCCCCTGTGCCCGTGAGCACCGTCTTGGCCGTGGGCGTGCTCGCGCCCGTGCCCAACTTGGTCAGCCCGGCGATGCTCTCATCCGCCAGGGCGTTGACCACCCCGGCGAAAATCGCCATGCTAATCTGGTCGCCGCTCAGATGCGCCTGGTCGCTCGTGCCGTCCTGGCCGCGCGTCAGACCCGTGAAGCTGCCAGGGCTGCCCCCGCTCGCGCTGCGTCCGCTGTACTTGACCACCTCGCGCGGCGTGCCGGTGCGGCTAATGCACAGGTAGCCGCTGGCCGGGTAGCCCGCCGCGACCGGGTCGAAGTTGACCTGGACCGTCGTGGCTGCCTGGGCCAGCCCCGCCGAGAGCTGGCCGGGCGGGTAGTTACCCGCCGTCATCAGCCCCAGGGGGGTGCCCGCGCGGTCCGGCAGCGCGGTCGGGAAGACGGCCATCTAGCGGCCCTCCGCCTGGACCTGGTCGCGCAGCGTAACCACCTCAATTTCCAGGTCCGCGTTCGCCGCCTGAAGCGCGGCGTTCTCGGCCTTGAGTTGGGTCACCCGCGCCGTCAGGTCGTAGATGGTATCCAGCAGTTGCGCTAGCGTCGCGTCCATACCTCACCCGCCCGATGATAGTGTCAGACGGTAGTCCGTCTGCAACGAGTCCGCCGACACCAGATTGAGCGCGCTGAAGACCGAGCGGTCCAGGAGCACCCCGCCGCCCGTGGCCGACTGGCTGAGGATGCCATGCTCAGTGATAGCCACTGTCGCGTCCACCGTGTTGGTGCCCACCGTCTGGAAGATGCCGGACGCCGACTCCGTGGTAGACCCGGTGGCCCGCGTGTTGTCGGGGTTGTACTGCGTCGTCAGTTCAGTCTGGAGCGCGCTGTCACCCGCCGCCTCGGCATTGGTGCCCGTGCCGATGCCGTGGTACTTCATGGTCTCCGGTTCGAGCAGGTTCTGGAAGGTGTCCACCAGGAACCCGACGCCGTTGTTGGTGACCACGCGGCGGCTGAGCACGCCGTAGTGCTCCAGCAGGTTGGCCTGCTGGCTCTGTACCAGGATCGGGACCAGCAGGCGGTGGGCCGTGCCCAGGTCCCGCGCCCGAAGCGCCCGCGCCCGCTGCTCGTGCAGCGCGTAGAGCGCGTCACGCGCCCGCCCCGCCGTCGTTGTGCGCGGCGTCCCGGCCCGCAAGGGGCTGTCGGGGTGACGAATGACCACGCCCGCGACCTCGCTCTCCATCACCACGCAGCCCAGGATGGCCTCCAGGAGTTCCCGCGCCAGTTCAGCGGGCAGGTGGCCCTGGACGGCTTCCTTGACCAGCATCCCTAACCGCGTCTTGGGCTGGTAGGCCCGAATCTGCGCGGCCAAGGCGGGCGGCAGCCACCGTAGCAGCTTCACTTCGGCCTCGTGAGGCAACGCCGCCATGCTACACCTCCCGCCGGTCACGGGCCGCGATGAGCGCCCGCGCCTGCTCAATCTGGAGTTCGTTCCGCAGGTCACCCTCGAAGCGGGCGGCCAGGTCGCCCAACAGCGCCGCCAGGTCCTGCGCGCCCTCGTCGCCCTGGGGGATGTCCAGCGTCGCCGTGACCGTGCGCTCCTGGCCCGGCTTGCCATAGGTGGTCGAGCCGCGCAGGCTCAGCATCAGTTCCCCATCCTCGTACCGGGCCGTCATCCATGTCCTCATCTGCCTCTCCTCTGGCAGGGGCCAGGGTCTAGGACCCTAGCCCCTAACCCCTATCCCCTGTTCTACGCCACGCCGCTCCAATGGATCAGGGCCATCTCCGCGCCCTGGAAGTTGGCGGGCGCGTTCAGGAACACCCCCACGCGCCAGTCGTTCTTCGTGCCGGTGATGTCCGAGTACATGTTGCGCGTCGCCAGGTACAGCCAGTTGCGCCCGTTGGGGCTGATGAAAAAGTCCACGTC
>CAZFUK010000777.1:0-2589 GCA_964522005.1 uncultured Anaerolineales bacterium
CCTGGTCGGCCAGCGAGCGCATGATGACGAAGAGCTCGTCGGCCTCCTGGGGCGTCAGCACCGCCGTCGGCTCGTCCAGGATAAGAAAGTCCGCCCCCCGATAGAGGACCTTGATAATCTCGACGCGCTGCTGCGCCCCCACGGGCAGTGTGCTGACCAGGGCGTCGGGGTCCACCCGTAGCCCGTAGCGTTGCGAGAGCGCCCGGATTTCATCCGCCGCTCGGCGCGTGTCCACGGGGGCCAGTTTGCCCAGCCAGCCCAGGCGGCGGGGCCGCCCTTCCTGCCCCAGGATGATGTTCTCGCTGACCGTCAGGGGCGGGATGAGCATGAAGTGCTGGTGGACCATGCCGATGCCCTTGGCGATGGCGTCGCGGGGACCGTGGAGCTTGACCGGCTGCCCGTTCACCCGAATCTCGCCGTCGTCGGGGTGGTACAGCCCGTAGAAGATGTTCATCAGCGTGCTCTTGCCCGCGCCGTTCTCGCCGAGCAGGGCGTGGATTTCGCCCTGTTCCAGGGTAAACGAGACGTCGTCGTTGGCGAGGACGCCGGGGAAGCGCTTGGTGATGTGGGTGGCTTCAAGGGCGGGGGCGGGCATGAGGTCACTCCAAGAGATAGGCAGGCCTAGGCAGACGCGGGAAGTGATGGGACGCGATGGGCACCACCATCGCTTGTCATGCTGAGCGAAGGGACCTGTGCCCCGTAATCGGGGTAAGCATCTCACGTTGCTATAAGAGAGCCTTCACTTTGGGAAATCGCGGGAAGTCCCTGGACTGATTATAATTGGCCGAGCAGAAGAGTCAAAGCGGAGGCGAGGATGGCGCAGAGCGGACGGAGGACGGAGGACGGAGGACGGAAGAGGGAAGAGGGAAGGCAGCAGGCGGAAGGCGGAGGACGGAGGACGGAGGACGTCAGTTCCGCGTCGGTCGTTGGTCCGCCGTCTTCCGTCAGCCGGGGGCCGGGCTGGTGGGTGGTGGGGGCGGCGCTGCTGGTGGGGCTGGTGTTCTATGGGCTGTGGCTGCGGAGTTGGCTCGCAGCGCGCCCCACCCCCGCGCAGACGTTCACCAACCCCCTTGTCGCGCGCGACGTACCCGAGCCGGCCGTCCTGGCCGCCCTCAACGACTACTGGCTGTTCACGTCCGGCCCCACCACCAACCTGCTCGTCCTGCGCAGCCCCGACATGGTCCAGTGGGCGCCCGTGGGCGAGGGGCTGGCGCGGCCCGGCGTCTGGGCCGATCCGGGCACCGTGCAGGCGCCCGCCGTGATTCCCGGCCCTCGGCGCGGCTACATCCTCTACTACACGGCCCGCGCCCGGACCGACGGCCGCTCGTGCATCGGGCTGGCGTTAGCCGAGAAGCCCGGCGGCCCCTACGACGACAGCCGCGAGACGCCACTGGTATGCGGCGCCCAAAGCGCCGTTGAGGCCGATGCCTTTGTGGACGAGGACGGCGCGACCTATCTGGTGTGGCGGGACGGCGGAACAGGGGGCGGCGCCGTCATCCGGGCGCAGCGCCTCAACCGCGACGCCCTGGAGGTGGTAGGCGAGGCGACGACGCTGCTGACAGTGTCTCAGCCATGGGAGGGGCTGTTCACTGGCTCGCCGACGCTGGTCAAGCGGGCCGGCCGCTACTTCCTGCTCTACTCGGCCAACCGGCCCGACACTCGTGATGCCGCCATTGGCTACGCCGTCGGGGGCAGTCCGCTGGGGCCGTTCACCAAGGCCGACGCCAACCCACTGCTGGCGTCCACCGCCGAGGTCTGCGCCCCTGGCGGGCAGGCCGTCTTCCTCGACGCCGCCCGCCAGGACTGGCTGCTCTACCAGGCCCAGCCCTGTACTACAGCGGGCGACCCAGGGCAGCGGTCGCTTCGCCTGGACCGGCTCCAGGTTGACGGCGACAAACTGACGGTCGTGCCTGCTTCCGGCCCACAGCCCGCCCCGGCAGTGGGGCGGTGAGCAGTTTTACGAACCGACTACGGGAAGGTTCTCAGGAGATAGGAGGGTTAGACCAGGAACTCGACCGTAATGTTCGGCGTTGCGGGTCAGTAGAGGCAGGTTATTGGTCAAGCAGACTCCGGCTATGAGGGTATCGGGCAAGCCAATTTTGAGACCTTGACTAGCGAGTTGGCGCCATACATCAGCCGCTCGTAGAGCCGCTGCTTGATCAAAGGCTAGAGCGGGGAGCATCCGCAGTAGTCTCTCTAAGGTCTCTTCCTGAGAGCTTCGATGGGATATCGCGCTCAACTCGTAAAGAGTGATAGCAGTGATGGCACACTCAAAATTCAGTAGCGCCTTTTTGAGTGTATCCCCTCGACCGCGCAGTGAATCAATGATAATATCCGTGTCTATAATGAGTTGGGGAGTTGCCACTGCTGCCACATCTCCTGACGTGCGGTTTCAAAGGCTTGCTCGTCCTCGCTGTCCCAACTGCCCCACACTTCTTCGAGAAGCGCGAGCCGTCGTTCTCTCTCCTCCACTGAGACGTTTGGTCGAAGCTGAGGAACGGGTTCAATCTGAAGCAGGTCGCCAGGCTTCACCCCCAGTTCCTCAAGAGCCGTGTATGGAATCACCAGGTCTTTCCCCTCGAATACCCT
>CAZFUK010000778.1:0-2589 GCA_964522005.1 uncultured Anaerolineales bacterium
CTCCCCAGAATGGAGGAGGCGATCTTCTTGGTCAGGTCCTTGCCGGTGCCGGGTAGTCCCACCAGCAGCAGCCCCTTCATCGGCTCCACCCCGTAGGCCTTGGCGGCGGGCGTGAAGGTCACCGCCGCCTCCTGAAGCAGTTGGCGCAGGTCGGAGTAACCGCCCAGGTGGTCGGCCGGCTCGGGGTGGGTGTAGGTCAGAGCGCCGCTCTGGCGGATGACGCTGCGCTTCTCATCCAGGATGAGGGGCAGGGCCGAGGCGCTGAGGCCGCGGTGGGCGATGACGGCCTTGGCCAGGGCGTTCTCGATCTCGCTCTCGGTCAAGCCAAGCAGGGCCTGGGCCAGCTGCTCGTGGGTGCGATCAGCGATGTCGAGGCTGATGTCTGGGTTGTCGGCCAGGCGCTGGAGCTGGAGGTCGAGGAGGGCCTGGACCTCGCCCTCGTCGGGCAGGGGCAGGTCCACCCGCTTGACCTCCTTCTCCAGGGCGGGCAGCTCTGGGAAGGCCGGGTCGACGAACAGGACCGTCACGGGGCGCGTCTTGATGGTCCAGGCCAGTTCGCGTAGACGGCGGACGAGCTGCGGCTCCTGCTGACCGAAAGGGGCGAGATACGGCCCGTAGTCGGCCAGGACGAACAGGCCGCTGTCGGCCTGGGCGATGAAGTCCAGGACGGCGAAGGGGTCGTCGGTGTCGAGGATGGGGCGAGGCGTGAGGAGAGGCTGACTTCCTGCGATCTGACGCAGACCCTGGACCCTGGACCACAGGTAGAGGCCCTTGCCCTGGTGGCGGGGCAGCTGGGCAACGGCGCTCATCAGGCGGCGGAAGCGCGTCTCCTCGAAGGTCGAGACGCTGATCAGCCCGTAGCGGGCGCGGATGAGGATGTCTAGCTCCGTGACTAGACGCTGTAACTGGGTTGCCTCGGTCATGGGGGATACCTCCTTGGATGAAGTGGCGAGTGGCGAGCGAAGACGAGACGAACGAGCCTTCCTCTCCCTCACGCGCCACGCTCTCAGCGCTACCTCATCTGCTCGTCACTCGCCACCCGCCCCCGGTTGTCGTTCGCCCAGCTCGCGAACCGCTCGAAACCGTCCGGGTTCAGGCACGGGTCCAGCAGGATCACCGCCTCGCGCAGTAGCTTTTCATGCGCCTCCCCCCTCTAAGCTCTACATCATCTGCTCGTCACTCGCCACCCGCCACTTCTGGCTCGCCACTCGCCACTCGCCACTCACAACTCTAGCGCGCTCATGCGGCTGGGTTCGACGAGGGCCTGGGCGTCGGCGTAGCAGAGGGTGATGATGTCGGTGAGGACACCATTCAGCGCGCCCACGTCCCGCTTGCCCTTGCCCTTGGGCTTGGCGGCGAGCTGCTCTAGCTCCGCGATAAGCTGCTCCAACTGCTCGTCCGACTGCCACGACATCAGCCTGAACCACCGGCTCAACTCCTTGATGCGCTTGACGGAGCCACCCGGCAACGTGCGGTGCTGCTGGAGGGAGGCGCGCAGAGCCGTGGCCGCCGCCTGAACCGCGGCGGGGTGGTGGTGGGGGCCCCCCACCAGCGGACTGAGCGCGTCCTGCAGCCGCTGCCGCGCTGCTTGGAGCTTCAACTGCCGCAGCCGCTCCTTGACGGCTGCCTCCCGTCGCCGCTCTTCCTCCTCGACGGCTATCTGGCGTCGGATGCGCTCCTCCTCGGCCCACAGCTCGGTCGGCACGAGACGGGCTTGGGCCTCCTGGCGGCGCTGTTCCAGCCGCAGCCTCGCTTCGGCTTGCTCCAGCCGGCGCCGCTCCTCCCGCGCCTGGCGCTGCTCGGCCAGCATCTCCGACCCAAGCAGGAGCACCCCGACTCGATACCGCAGGACCAGGCGATGCTCCAGGTCATCGGGGGTAGGCATCACCCGCAGCACCCCTTCGACGACCCGGTCCTGAAAGCCTTCGGGGATGAGGTGGCCGGTGGCCTGCAGTCGCCGCGCCGAGTCGGCGGCCAGCCGCAGGAAGGTGTCGATGACCTGCGCCCGCACCGCGTCGTACTGGTCCAGGACGTGAGCCTTGGCCCCGTCGAGGGCGGCCTGCGCCGCCTCAAACTCGGCCTCGAATTGCTGGAAGGCCGTCCAGGGCACCCAGCGATAACTCGGAGACTCCAGCAGGGTCTCGACGAGCCGGAAGTGGTAGGAGTACTTGTGGAGGGCGGCATGGGCGCGAGCGGGGGGACGCAACAGGGGCAGGCGACAGTCGTCGGGCAGGAGGCCGTAGCGGGGGGCGCGGAAGGCGACCTGGGTGTTGCGGGGCAGGCTAATGCCCAGGCTCTCCCAGTCGAGCTTGCGGTCCAGGATGCCGAAGCCCTGGGCATCCACGTTGATGAACACCCCGTCCGAGTCGAGCACCGACAGGTCGAAGGGGAGGCGCTCGACGGCATCGGGGGCGACGCCGAGGCGGTCGGCGGCGTCGGCGGCGCGCACCTCGATAGATGGTACACCCGCCTCAACAGCGCCATTAGGGTGAGGCATGGTCTGGAGCATGGTTCTGGCTCCTTTCGTCACCATACGCGGCGGGAATACGGTCAGGATTGTAGAGGCCGTTGTGGCGCAGACTGATGAAC
>CAZFUK010000779.1:0-2577 GCA_964522005.1 uncultured Anaerolineales bacterium
CTGACGACCGACTACTGACCGCCGACCACCGACCACCGACCACTGACCACCGACCACTGACCATTGGCCTCTGGGCGGCGCTCGTCGTCACCTTCGTCGGCTTTGTGGCGCGGGTCTGGTCGCTGGGCGACGCCAGCCTCTGGTTTGACGAGGGGCTGAGCGTGAAATTCGCCGGTCGCTCCCTACCCGCCCTGCTGGATACCCTGGTGCGCGAGGACCTCCACCCGCCGCTATACTACCTGCTGCTCCACGGCTGGATGGCGGTGGCCGGGCAGCGCGAGTTCGCCGTGCGCTTCGTCAGCCTTGTGCCCGGCGTGCTGCTCGTGCCGCTGGCCTACGCCACGGTCCGCGAGGTCTACCACGGTCGGCCGCAGGTGGACCGCGCCGCGCTGGTGGCGGGCACGCCGGCCGCTGCGCTCGTCGCCCTGTCGCCCTTTCTCATCTACTACTCGCAGGAAGCCCGCATGTACGGGCTGGTGGCGTGCCTGGCGCTGCTGAGCGTGCTGACGCTGCTGCGGGCGACGCGGCCGCCTGACCCGGCTGCGCCGCCCGCCTCCCTCGCCCGCCGCGCCGGCCCGTGGGTCGCCCACGGCCTGGCCCTGGCCGCCACCCTCTACACCCAGTACCTCGCCCTGTTCCTGCTGCCCGCCCTGTTCCTGTACGCCGCCCTGTCCGGCTGGCGCGCGCTGCGCGCCTGGCTGCTATCGGCGGCGCTGGCCGGCCTGCTCTACGCGCCGTGGGTCGGCCCGGCCATCGCCCAGATCCGCCGCCTGATCAACAACCCCGACTTCTTCCCCGCCGAGTTGAGCCTCGGAACGGTGACCGGGCGCATCCTCCAGGGCTTCCTGGGCATTGGGTCGGGCCGGCTGGCTGGGCTGGCCGTCGGGCTGGTCGCCGGCGTCCTGGCGCTGGCCCTGGCGCGGCGCTGGCTGCGGCAGCGCGACCTGGCGCGGCGCGAGGCGCTGCCCGTGCTGGCCGCCGTCCTGCCCATCCTGCTCACGGCGGCGGCGGTGACGGTCATGCCCAAGTTCGCCGAACGCTACGCCATCGTCGCCGCGCCCGCCCTCATCATCGCCCTGACCCTGGCCCTGTTCACCCTGCTGTGGCGCGGCCGGGCGCGCTGGCTGTTTGGCCTGCTCGCGCTGGGGGCGCTGGCCTGGTCGGCCCCCCAGGCGTGGAGCGCGGCCCACACGCCCTGGGCGCCCCAGGAGGACGCGCGCCGGCTGGCCGCCTACCTGACCGAGCGCGCCACGGCCGAGCACGCCATCCTGCTCATGGATGACGCCCCCTACGCCTTCGAATACTACTACCGGGGCGCCGCGCCCTACTACGGCCTGCGCGTCGGGACCGCCTTCGACCACGGCGCCAACGTGCTGAACCGCGTGCTCGCCCGGCAGCCCGACCGCGTCTGGCTCGTCCTCTGGCACCACGAGTTCGCGGACCCAAGCGGCATGGTCATCGCCGAGATGGAACGCCGCAGCCTGACCGAGCCGACGGTGCGCACCAACTTCTCCGGCTACACCCTCATGAGCTACCGGCTGGCGGACACCTCGCCCGTCACCCCCATCCCCACGCCCCAGCAGCCGGTTGGAGCCGTCTTCGGGGATCGGCTGCAACTCGTCGGCCTGGACCGGCTGGAGACGCGAGCGGCCAAGCTGCGCTGGATTCTGTACTGGCAGGCGCGCCAGCCCCTCGACCGTGACTACTCGGTCGCGCTGCAACTCCGCGACGCCCAGGGCCAGGTGCGCCTGACCCACGACCAGTCGCCCAGCACGCCCTACCTGGCGACGGCGGGCTTCCCGGTCGGTGTCACGCTGCGCGGGCTGACCCAGGTTCCGCTGCCGCCCAGCCTGACGCCTGGGACCTACGAGGCGCAGGCGCTGGTCTGGGACCGCCGCGAGCAGACGAACCTGGCGGCGGTGGGGGCCGATGGTGGGCCGCTCGGTATCGCCGTGCCACTGGGCCGCGTGGATATTACCGCCGACATGCTCAAGGGGCCTTAACTCGCCGACAGAGTTGACCCTGCCTCTCATTTACCTCTCATGTGTTTTTCAGGCATTTCTCAGCCCTAACGTATAATATACCTCTGTGCGGGTCTGGCCTGTGGGCCAGGCCCGTCGTATGCTGTCTTGTCAGGAGCCATTATGCCCCACATGATTGAAGTGGATCATCTGACCAAGTATTACGGAGCGCGGCCTGCCATCAACGACGTGACCTTTGAGGTGGACCAGGGCGAGGTCCTGGGCTTCCTCGGGCCGAACGGCGCGGGCAAGACGACGACCATGCGCATCCTGACGGGCTACATGCCGCCCAGCGACGGCACGGCCCGCATCGCCGGCTTCGACGTCTTCAAGGACTCCCTCGAATGCCGCAAGCGTGTCGGCTACCTACCCGAGACGGTGCCGCTCTACCCGGAGATGACCGTCGAGGCGTACCTGGACTTTGTCGCCAAGCTGCGCGGCGTCAAGCAGGGCCGCCGCGACCGCATTTGGGAGGTCATGGAGCGCATCCGCATTGAAGACCGCGCCCAGCAACTCATCGGCAAGCTGTCGCGCGGCTACCGCCAGCGCGTCGGCC
>CAZFUK010000780.1:0-2575 GCA_964522005.1 uncultured Anaerolineales bacterium
CGGCGACGCGGCCTGTCCTGACGGTCGAGAAGGCCCTCTACGGGCTGATCGTCCTGGTGGCGGCGGCGTTGCGGCTGGTCCACCTGAACGCGCCGCCCCTCGACGCCCACGAAGCGGGCCAGGCCTATGCGGCCTATCGGCTGGCGACCGGCGGCGGCCTGCCCTCTGGCGCCTACAGCCCGCTCCTGCTGACCTTTAACTTCATCACCTTCGCCCTGTTTGGCGCGGGCGACGCGGCGGCGCGCTTCCTGCCGGCCGTGGCGGGCGCGGCCATCTGCGCCCTGCCCTATTGGCTGCGCCGCTGGCTGGGACGGCCCGGCGGTCTGGCCGCCGCAGCGCTCCTGGCGATGTCGCCGTCGTTTGTCTTCTTCTCGCGCCAGGTGGACGAGTCGGTGATTACCGCCCTGTTCACGCTGGCCTTCCTGACCATGGGCGTGCGCTACCTGATGACGTCCATCCCGCGCCGCCTGACCTGGGCCGTCGTCTGGCTGGCCCTCGGTCTTGCCAGCGGGGCGGCCGCGTGGCTCTTCGTGGTCATCGCCGCCGGCTTCGCCCTGGCCGTGGTCTACTCCGGCCGCGACAGCGTCACCCGCGAGGACCTGCTGGCCGCCCTGCGCGCCATGCGCGACAACCGCGCCCACCTGGTCAACACGTTGCTGCTGGGGCTGGCGCTGTTCGTCGCTGTCTGCACCGCCGTCTTCTTTAACCCCAACGGCATTCAAGCGGCGTTTGACCTCCTGGCTGCCTGGGATCGCCCCACGCCCGATATGATCAGCGCGGCGCAGTATCTCTTGACCCTGGGCGTCTACGAGACGCTGGCCCTGGCCCTGGGCGTTGTCGGCGGCCTGTGGCTCGTCCTCCGCCAGCGCAACCTGTTCGCCGGCTTTCTGGGCGCCTGGTTCCTGGCCGCCCTCGTCGTGGGCCTCCTGGCTCCGGCGCGCCCGGCCTCCAGCATCGTCAGTGCCGTCCTCCCCTTGACACTCCTGGCCGGCATGGCCCTGGGCCGCCTGGTGGACAATATTCGCCTCCACGCCGCCTGGGACCGTGAGCCGCTGTTCCTGCTGTTCGCCATCCCGTTCATCGTCGGACCGGTCCTGCAACTGGCCGCCTATGTCACCCAGCCGAACCCGCCCGCCGAGCAGGGGTCGCGCCTGCTGCTCATCCTGGTCATCTTTGTCATCTTCCTGGCCGCCATCCTCACGGCCATTGGCTCCCTCCTGGGGCGCGGCGTGGCCCTGCGCAGCCTGGCGATTCTCGCCTTGCTCCTGCTGGGCGTCAATAGCCTGCGGTCCATGGCGAGCGTCACCTTCCCCCAGGTCTACGTCCCGCAGGAGTTCCTGGGCGGGCCGCGCACCTCCCATGATGTGGCGCAGGTGGCGGGCGACCTGCTCAACGTCGGCGTGGACCGCTTCGGCGCGCGTCCGACCCAACTCGTCGCCATGGATGAGCGCCTCACGCCCACCTGGCAGTGGTATCTGCGCTGGTTCCCGCGCATGGAAGTGAGGAACAACGTCGTCGGCTCGACGGCGCCGCTGCTGCTGGCCTACGCGCCCGCCACGGGCGACCCGCCCGCGCCGCCGGCCGGCTACATCGGCCAGCGCGGCCGCTACCAGTCGGTCTGGGAGCCGGGCGGCCTGGACTGGCGCGGCTGGGTCCGCTGGTACCTCTACCGCGACGCGCCGGCGGCCCCGGCCCGCGTGGATGGGTTTATCTGGTACGCCCGCCCCGCGCAGGCCAACCCCGCGCCCGGGCAGTAGGGAAGCCGGTGTGTAGGGGGGCGCGGTAGCCGCGCTCAGGGCAGGGAGACCCTGCCCCTACTCGGTGGTAAGCGAATCTGGGCGTCATCATCCATGAGGAGGCGGCGATGGCGGTGACCCACGACGACTTGATCCAGGCCATCGAGACGAGTTTCTTTGTCTTCCCACCTGTGCCAGGGCTGGTGGAACCGCTGCGGGCGCCGGGGGTCGTGGGGCGGATCACCCCGGTCACGCACCCGCTGCCCAACCTTGTCGGGCTGGCGCAGTTGACGCCTGAGACGGCCGACGACATCATCGCCGCCGTGCGTGAGGTCTACGCTCGCCAGGACAAGTCCGCCGGCTGGGTGGTTGGCCCCCTGAGTACGCCGCCCGACCTGGGCGAGCGCCTGCGGGCCGCCGACTTCATCAAGGCCGACGAGATGGCGGGCATGGCCCTGACCGACCTGGACCAGGCTATCCCGGTCAACCCAGCTGTGCGCGTGTGGGAAGCCCGTCCCGACGAACTCCTGGCGGCCACGGGGATGATCGCGCAGGCGTATGGCCTGCCGTTGGACGTCGCGGAACTATTGAATGAAATGATCCTGGCCAGCGTTGACCGTATCAGGATACGCGCCTACCTGGCGTCGCTGGGCGATGACCCGACGCCGCTGGCCTTCGGTCACCTGGTCTACCTACCGGGGTCTTCGATTGTGCTGCTAGGCGGCGCGGCGACTCTGCCTGAGGCGCGCGGCCAGGGTGTCTACAGGGTGCTCGTGGCGCGGCGCCTGGCCGATGCCCGCGTTGAGGGCGCGGAGGCCGCGGTGATTCAAGCCGTGCGC
>CAZFUK010000781.1:0-2556 GCA_964522005.1 uncultured Anaerolineales bacterium
AGCGGCGCGTTCCAGTTCGGCCCGAACCCCTGCCCCGCCACGTAGCAGAGCGCGGCGGCCTCCGCCGCGGTGCGCCCCAGCCAGGCCGACCCGTTGCCGCTCAACGCGCAGGTGCTGCTGCGCCGCCACTGCGGCGAGTTCTTCGGGTCGGTGAAGTCCAGTTCCGACCACCCTTCGAAGGTCCGGTGATAGCCCACCGGCTTCGGCCCACCCGGCGCGGTGACGAGCGAAGAGCCGACGCCGGAGTCGAATGTCCAGGTGCCGCCCGGGATGGCCTCCCAGCGCATCGAGTCCGCGGCCCAGACGGTGCCACCGAACCAGGTCGTCTCGGGTGGGGCGCCGGTGGTGACCAGGACCGAACGGGGCGGGGAGTTCTCGGAACCATAGGAATTGTCGAGCGACGAGTCGGTAGTCGGCGACTCATGAACCGCCGCCGCGGGATCGTGCACCCGCGGGAGACGGGGTGGAATGGCCGCCGCCGGGCGGGCGGCGGCGAGGATCAGCAGTAGCGCAAGGCCGAGCGCGCGGGCCATCTGAACTCTCCGCAGACTCTGGGGCGGGTCATCTGATCTCCAGCGCGCGCATCCAGCCGGCTGCGAGCCAAGGAGTCCGGAATCTCAGGGGGGTGCCATCAAGTAGAGCGGACGCCCGGCGGGGCGGCCCGTCCGGAAACCGGGGGCCTCGCGTGACACCGGGTTCGCCGTGCACGCCGGGATTTGCCCCACCCGGCTAACTCGACCGAGTTGTCCGCGGCACTCTCCCCTCGGCGATCGCGCTCCGCAGTTCCGGTGCCTCGGCGTCGCGCACGGCGGCCCAGTGCCCCGGCGCGGCCGTGCGTGCGGACGACGGCGTGCGCCCCCCGGAGGCGCGCTCCAGTTCCGCCAGCGCGTCCAGCACCTGCAGCCGGCGGTACACGTTGGACTCGCGCGGGCTGCGCAGGGCTTCCTCGGCCGGCCGCAGGTACTTTTCGGCCTCCACGTACCGCCCCACCCGGGCCAGGTAGAGTCCGTAGTACTGGTTGAATCGCAGCCTGTCTCTCGGGGACAGCTCGGCCGGGGGCACGCCGGCGATTGACGCGAACAGCGAGTCGGCCTCGCGCGAGGGGCCCGCGGCTCCGAGCGCCGCGGCCAGTTCGATGTTCAACCACAACAGGTCGGGGCTCGCTTCACCACCCATGATCTTGCCCAGGTACATGCGCACCTGGCGCAATTCGCGCACGGCCCGGGCGTACTGCCCCTGGTCACGATGCACCACGGCCAGGCTCGAGCCGACGAAGTTGGTGTTCATCGCCTCGGGGCCGAGTCGCGCGGTCACGAGGGCCTTGGATTCCGCGAACAGGCTTTCGGCCTCGGCCAGCTGCCCGCGGGCCTGCCGGCAGCGGGCCAGGTCATTCAGGGTCACCGCCACCTGGTCGCTGCTGTCCCCCAGCGCGACTCGCCGGCCCGCCAGCACGTCCTTGAACAACGCCTCGGCGCCGGTCACGTCGCCCGCGAAGTACTTCATGCGCGCGTAGTTGTTCATGGTCAGCAGCGTCTGCGGATTGTCGCGGCCATAGGCTTCGAGCTTGAGCGGGATGGCCTGTTGGTACATCGAATCGGCTGCGTCAAATCGTCCGAGCCCGGAGAGCGAGATGGCCAGGTTGTCGTAGGTGACGGCGAGGCGCGCGATGACGGGTGGGTCAGCGCCCTGGAATGCTGCCAGCGCCTGACGGTGGTACGCCAGCGCCTCCTCGTTACGCCCCGCTGAACTGGCGAACACGCCCAGCGCTGCGAGTGCGGAGCCCACGGCGTCCGCCCCGCCGCCGCGTATGCTCCTGGCCATGGCCAGCGACTCTTTGGCGAGCGAATCCGCGCGCGCCAGGGCGCCGGTGCGCAGGTACACGCCGGCCAGCGCGAGCAGCCCGCTTGCCTGGTCGGGGTTGGGGTCCGTGTGGATCCGCTCGCCCACGGAGAGCCCCAGGCGCACCAGCGACTCGGCCGCCGCGAAGCGCCCGCGGTCGATCTCGACCTGCCCCAGGTTGAACAGGTCCACCGGCACGTCGGGGCTCAGTTCGCCACCGAGCCGGCGATGCATGGCGAGCGCCAGCCGCTGCAACGAGTCGGCCTGGTCGAACCGGCCGCTGTAGTGCATGAAATTGCCGAGCGAGTTCAATCCCACCGCCACCGTGCCGTCGCCGTCGGGATGCAGCTCCTGGCTCATGGCCAGGCCCTCCCGCAGCAGGGGCTCGGCACTCTCGAACCGCGAGGCATCGAGCTGGATGCCCCCGAGCATCGTCAGGGCCTGCGCGGTCCCTTCGTGCGGGCCCCGCTCGAGCGCGCGCCACAGGGTCAAAGCCTCGCGCGCCAGCGAATCCGCGCTTGCCAGCCGGCCGCGCTTCCACCGGGCATCGGCCAGCAGGGCCAGGTCGGTGGCCACGTCCTCGTGGGGCGCGTTGTGCAGCTTCCGGTGCATTTCCAGGGCGGCGCGCGCGTGCTGGTCGGCCGCGGCCAGATCGCCGATCTGCAGGTAGGTGCGGCCCAGCACCTGCTCGATCCCGGCGGCCACGTCGGGTTGGCC
>CAZFUK010000782.1:0-2554 GCA_964522005.1 uncultured Anaerolineales bacterium
GTCGGGCCGCCGCCGCGACGAGACCGAGAGCAGCGACTGGTTGGCGGCCGACCCGCCGAGCGTGGGCCAGACGACGGGCGCGCTCAGCGTCGTCGGCAGGTCGCGGCGGCTGGCCGGGGCCAGGGCGCGGTCGCTCAGCACCAGGATGCGGTTGTCGTGCTCGGCGTCCACCACGCCGCTCGCCAGGTAGAGCGCCTGCGCCAGGTCGGTGCCCGTCGCGCCGGGCCGCAGCCGGCCCAGCGCCTGCGCCAGCGCCGCCTTGTCCTCCGCCCCACCCTGGGCCACGACGCGCGGCTGAACGCCCATTTGAATCAGGGTCAGCCGGTCGCGGCCCGCCAGGCCGTTGATCAGCCCCTCGACCTGCCCGCGCGCGAGGTCAAAGCGGGCGCCCGCCCCTTCCCGCGCCGCCATGCTCGTCGTCGTGTCCAGCACCACAATCTGGTGCGTCGGACGGCCCGACAGCCAGCGCGTGAGCACCGGCCGGGTCAGGGCCGCCACAAGCAGGGTGGCGATCAGCAGGTGGAGCAGCAAGAGCAGGGTCAGCGGCAGCCGACGCCGCCGGCTGCCGAGCGTCGGCGGGGGCAGGTCGCGCCAAAGCATGGTGCTCGACACCGTGACGCGCCGCCGCCGCGAGCGCAGCATGTGGAGAATGACAATAATCGGGAGTAGCGCCAGCCCAGCCAGCGCCAGGGGTTGCAGAAAATTCATCGTCTCGTCTTATTTGCTCTACTTACTTGCCAGGACGCCAAACGCTTCCGGGCGGCGCTCGACGCGGCTGAAACCGGCGTCCTGGAGGCGGCGCATCACGCCCCGCGTGACGTTCGCGCCCATCTTGCCCTCAGGGTCGCCAATATAGTGGAACAGCCGCCCGGAGCGCCGCAACACGCGGTGGAACTCGCGGTAGATGTCGGTCGAGTACAGGTCACCGGCCAGGCTCATAATCGGCGGGTCGTGAACCACGCAGGAAAAGCTCTCGGCGGCGTAGCCCTCCACGAGGTCGAAACAGTCGCCCACCACCTGCTCAATCTTCGGGTCCTCAAACAGAGGGCGGGACCACGGGTTGAGGCGGGCAATCGCCAGCCCAGTCGGGTCAATCTCGACCGTGACCACCCCGTCGGCCGTCCTCGCCGCCTCGATGGCCGTGTAGCCCAGGCCCGTGCAGGTGTCCAGCACCTGCCCGCGTGGATTGGCCGCCTTAATCTTGCGCCGCGTGTCCTCGAACGGGTCCACGTCCTTAATGCGGTGCATGGGGAAGCCCGAAACCAGCATGGTCGGCGCGCGGCGGGTGGGCATCAGGCTGACCATCCGGTTCATCGTCTCCGAGAACGCCTGGGCTTTGCGCAGCCCGTCCGCCTCCACGACGTAGCAGCCGACGTCGTCGCCCGCCACCAGCGCCAGTTCATCCCAGGTCAGCACCCGCCCACCCGGCAGGCTAACCCCCGCCTCGGCCAGCGTCACCTCGACCGTGGTCAGGTTCAGGTCCAGCGAGGTCGTGGCCGTGGTCTGCCCGCCCCGCCATGCCTTGAGTAAAGGTTCCGCCTGAAAAAGCGATAGTATAGTCAAATACGTAGTCCGTCATGCGTATTTCGTAGTGCGTAAGCCGCATTCCCTAACCCCTATCCCCAATCCCCAAGCCCCAGTTCCCCACACAAAAATGCGGCGGCGGCGAAGGTAGGGCACGACGCCCTTCTCGATGGGCCAGTCGGCCAGGATGCGCGCGTAGCCCGCGCCGACGCGCTCGCACGCCGCCTGGGTCTCGTCGCACCACTGCTCGGCCCGCTGACGGTATAGCGAGAGCGTCTGGGTAGACGCCTGGACGGGCGAGCGCGCCCCCGACTCAATATCAATCACATCCAGGTCATCCTCCAGCGCCGGCTCCAGTTCGAGGCGGTCCAGCAGGTGGAGGACCAGTGTCTGCCAGCGCGGCGGGCGCAAGGGCCGCAGCGTCTCAATCCAGTGCTCGTCCATCAGGTCGGAGATCAGGACGAGCAGCCCGCCGCGCCGCGTGGCCGTCAGGTGGCGCAACGCCGAGGCCAGTTGGGTATTGCCGGCCGGCCCTGACACCGGCTGAATGCCTTCGAGGAAGCGCAGCATGGCCGGCGCGTGCTGCTTGGTGTGGGCCGGGCCAAAGGGCGCGTCCACCGCCTGGGCAAAGGGCGTGATGCTCAGCCGGTCGCCCTGGCCCAGGGCGATGTAGCCGATGGCGGCGGCCAGGCGCAACGCGGCGTGGAGCTTGGGCGGCTCGCCCCAGCCCATGCTGCCGCTGTGGTCAATCACCAGGTGGACCGGGACATCCTGGGGCGCTTCGCCGAGCTTGACAAAGACGTGGTCGTGGCGGGCGTAGGCGTGCCAGTCCACGTAGCGCAGGTCGTCGCCGGGCGCGTAGGGGCGGTGGTCCACCATGTAGGGCGCGGGGGTGCGGCGCAGCGAGCGGTGCGCGCCGACGATGCCGCCGCGTAGCGCGCGGTCTGGCTGGAGGGCGAGCCGTTCCAACCGACGCAGAAACGCCTCGTCAAACAGGGTTGGCGTGGTGGGCGACTGGCGGTTGAGGAAC
>CAZFUK010000783.1:0-2546 GCA_964522005.1 uncultured Anaerolineales bacterium
TGGCGAACAGCAGGTGTTCGAGGGTGATGTACTCGTGGCGGCGGCGGTGCGCCTCGTCCACGGCGCGGTTCAGCGTTGTCTGCAATTCTTGGGTAATCATAGTCGCTCGGCAAACTCTGCCAGGTTGCGTATATTGTCGCGCATCTCATCCGCTGTGACCGTATCTAGCAGGCGTACCACACGGCGCTGCATCTCGCCTAATGGCACCTGCTCGGATACAACCAGGCCAGGATGACTTTGACCACTCTGCCACCATCGTTCAAAGATGGGAACAAAGTGCTGAATGTTATGCGTGACAAGAACCGATCCAATCTGTGCGGCGTATCGAAATTGTCCTTCGTCATCAAGCGCCGCATGGCCGACCTCACGCGCAGAAACGCACTCATAGCCCATGTGGCGTAGGTAAGGCGCTAGCTTCACATCCACATCGGCATCGAGATACAGGCGGATAAAGAGGTCACGTTCCGTCATTCGCTTGACTGCCCACGACGCTCAGCAATGGCAGCCTGTAGCCGTGGAAGCTCGTGTTCCAGATAGCGCCTCTCTTCAGCAAACTCAGCCTCAATCTCTTCAGGGTGAGCCTCATAGTAGGCCAGCGCCTCGAAGATCTGACCCATCGTTAGCTCTGGGTACATGGCTTGAATCTGATCCGGGGTGTGTCCCTGCTGATGCCAGCCCACGATAGATTTTACCGATAGCCGTGTCCCTGCAACAATCGGCTGACCGCCACTAATGCCTTCGACCCGCACGATGGAGGGAAACTCAGTACAGATCTTGCCGATTTTAGGCTCTGCCACTGTCTCGCTTGCCTCCGCTTCGTGCACGGCACGCGCCAATCCAATGTCCTCCAGGGCTTCCGCAAAGACACTCTGGAACAGGTCACGCCGCTCTTCCAGGAGTTCGACCAACGCTTGTTTGAACAGGTCCTTGACTCGCGCTTCTTCCAATACCACAGTAGACATCCTCATCTCCCATCAGTTACTCTTCCTCAATGGTACACAGCAGCGGAAAGTCGCGCTCGCGGGCGAGGCGGATCGTCTTGCTGGCCTTGGTCTCGGCGATCTCCCGCGTGTAGACACCCGCCACGCCGACCCCGCGCTGGTGGACGTGGAGCATGATGCGCACGGCCTCCTCTTCGGTGCGGCGGAAGACGGTGCGCAGGATGAAAACGACAAAGTCCATCGTCGTGTAGTCGTCGTTGTGGAGCAACACCCGGTAGAGCGGCGGCTTTTCAGCCTTGCGCTCAACTTCGGTGAGGACATCGCCTTCCAGGTCAAACTGCGGTTTCGGCATAGTGGTGACGGCTGACGGCTGACGGCTGATAGCTGATAAGGGTATTGTAGCACAGGTGACGGGCGGAGGGGTAATGCGCCAGGGGCGAGAGCCACGCCGGCGCCGCATGGAGCGGGCCGTCATTCTAAGAGCGCAAGGGTGTCATCCATCCGACGGATGACCCCAGCGCGTTTCTGCTATAAACTCAATTTGACGATGCTCGAATTGATTTGAGGAGAAAAGCGTATGACCCACAACCAGCTAGAGGCGCTCTTGCCCTTCTTCCAGGCATTGAGCGACGCGACGCGGTTGCGGCTGGTGGGGCTGCTGGCCCGCGAGCCGAGTACCGTGGAGCAACTGGCCGCCAACGTTGGACTGACCCCGTCCACCGTGTCGCACCACCTGAAGCGGCTGGGCGACCTGGGCCTGGTGGCCGCCCGCGTCGAGGGCCACTACCACGTCTACGCGCTCCAGACAGAGCGCCTGGCCGAGATGGGCGGCCTGATCCAGGCCGCGACGGAGAAGGCGGTAGGAGGTAGCGATGAGCGAGACCGTAGCGTTTGAAAGCGTGCTATCCACGTTCCGGGTGCTGAATAACGAGAACTACCTGAAGGTGGTGGCTCAGTTGGCCGACGGTCCGATGACCCAGGAGCAGGTGGCCGCCGCGACCGGCTTAAACCCGCGCTTTGTGGGCCACATCCTCAGCGCGCTGGGCGAGCTGGACCTGGTCGTTCCCCACTCTCAGTCGGGCGGGTATGTCTACCACTTGCGGGCCGAGCGTCTCCGCGCCCTGCCCCAGGCCGTCCTCCAGATGGCCGAGCCGAGCGTCGAGCCGGCGCCCGCGCCCGCGCGCGACGACCTGGAGGCGCGGACGATGCGCGACTTCATGGAGGGCGGGCGTCTCAAGTCCATCCCTACCCAGGACAAGAAGCGCCAGGTGATTCTGCGCTACCTGGCGGGCCTGTTTGAGCCGGGCCGCCGCTATCCCGAGCGCGAGGTCAACGCCCTGCTCCAGGACGTCTACCCCGACGCGGCCAGCCTGCGCCGCTACCTGGTGGACAGCGGTCTCATGGCCCGCGACCACGGCGTCTACTGGAGGACGGAGTAATGATGGACGACGAAGGACGAAGCACGAAGGACGAAGGACAACTACGGGAGCAGGTCGGTGTCTTTCCAGGGGTACGCGTCGTCGACGTTGGTGCGGTAGCCGACGACCTTGGGATGGATCAGGCGGGGCAGACTGACGAAGTAGAGCGGCAGGATCGGCATGTCCT
>CAZFUK010000784.1:0-2535 GCA_964522005.1 uncultured Anaerolineales bacterium
CCACCCCCGTGCCGCCCACGTCAACCCCGCTGCCTCCGAGCGCCACGCCGCTGCCGCCGACGGAGACCCCTCTCCCCTCCGCGACGCCCGTGCAGCCGACAGACACGCCTGTTCCCTCGGCGACGCCCGTGCCGCCCACCGCGACATGGACGCCCACCGCCACGCCGACCTACACCCCCACTAGCACACCGACGAGCGCGCCCCACGGCCGCAGCGCCGACCTGACGCCGGCCGGCAACGCCGCCGGCTGGGTCATCACCCTGGACACGGACAGCAACCACCTGGGCGACGACGACATCTTCGCCGGCAAGTGGGGCGACTGGACGTACTACGGCCTGCTCCAGTTCGACCTGTCGCGCCTGCCCGCCGACGCCGAAATCCAGGGCGCCGAGCTGATCCTATCCACTCAGACCCGCCAGTACGTGGCGGGCGGGACGTGGTCCGTCAAGCTCCTCGGCCCCGACGTGGACGCGGGCTTCACCAGCCTCACCTTCCCCGCCGTGTCCAACGCGCCTGTGCTGGGCGTCGTCGGTGACGCTGTGCCCGATACCGGCCTGGCTAACCCCGGCCGCACTAACGTCTTCACCTTCCAGCCCGCGCGGGTGGCCGACCTCCAGGCCCGCGCCGCCTCGACGCGCAAGATCAGCTTCCGCGTGGACGGCCCGCTGCCCGACGGCTCGACCTACTCGCTGGCTGACTGGGACTCGGGCTATGGTAGCGGCGGCCTCGGCCCCGACTTCAAGCCCGTGCTGCGGGTGGTTTTCCTGTCGGCGCTGAGCCAACCGTAAGATTCCCTCACTCTGGTTCGTCGCATAGGAGTAGTTGCCAGGAGGCCCGTATCAAACGGCCTCCTGGCGCGTTATACTCTGCGGGTACACTTTATGCTTACCCACCTCTGACGCCTTAGATGTTGAGGCCCACTCTAGACGAAAGGAGGTAGACCAGAATGCTGCGCGATATGACCGTTCTCTCGCGTGATGCGCGCGCCTGCACCGGGGTGTTCCGCCTGGACGGGCACCGCAAGCCCTACTACTTCGTAGCCTTGCGCGCCCCCAGTGGCTCCTATCGGGTCCAGCGCGTGTACCCGCATGCCCCCGCCGACGCCAGCGCCGCCGTGTCCCAGGCTCTCAACGGCGACGCCGACAACCCGCCCGAACGTAGTCGCGGCGGGGAGGCTCGACCGCGCAAGCTGGGTCTACCTCGTCGCGCCGCCCATTCGGGCGGAACACTACGGATTCGTCCCGACTGTCTCTTGACGACGCTTGAGGCCAGGGCGGTGGTCTGCTAGTGTTATGGGCTTGTGTTACAACCAGAAGTGTGTTATAAACCGAGGGGTGGCTGCTTAGCCACCCCTCTTTACTACTATTGAGACCTGAATCGGGAGACCTGACAGGTTTTTAAAAACCTGTCAGGTCTTATTGGCGAGAACACTCTATGCGTCGCCTTGTCTGGCCCTTGCTGGCCCTGCTCCTCACCGCCTGCACCGCCGTCGCGGTGCCCATTCCCAAGACCGGCCCGCTCGCGTCGTGTGACCCGCCGTGCTGGAACGGCATCACACCCGGCGTGACGACGCTGGACGAGGCGCGGGCACGGCTGCGCCAGTACCTCCAGCCGCCCGACTATCTTAACGAATCCACCTTCATGGATGAGAGCGTCGAACTCAACTGGTATGCCCCCAACCAGGGGCTGAACGCCGTCGGCGCGTCGGGCGGCGTGGTCCAACTCGTCTCCATCAACGTGGACGGCGTCACAGCGGCGGATGTCCTGGTCCAGTACGGCCCGCCCCCGGCCCAGTTGGGCCTCCAGCGCCAGGGCAGCGAGCGCGTCCTGTACGCCGTGACCTTCCTCTACCCCGAGCGTGGCCTGAGCATCCTGCTGCGCACGGGCCGCTCATCGCTCCTGCGGCCCAGCCCGACGCGCGGCTTCGCCATTCAGCCCGACACCCCCGTCACCGCCATTCGCTATCTCCCCGCCGCCCCTGTGGACCAGTTCGTCGCCCGCCTGCCCGAGGTACGCCGCGCCCAGGCCGTCGAGACGGCCCGCGCCCGCCTCCGCCCCTGGGCGGGCTACGGCGACGAAAGCCTCAGCCCCCTGGATATTCCAGCCAACTAGGGTTTACGTCGCCAGATCAAAGGGCAGGTCACTAATATCGCGGAGCCGCCGACCTTCGATCATGTCCGTGAGCAGTTCGAGCTGGTCCTCACTCCCGACGTTCGCTACCGCCTGCTTGAGTTCGGGTAGCGCAAAGTGGTAGACACAGTCCAACTCGCCTGTTCCCAGCGCTAGCGACGCCAGACGCGAGGGGAGTGGCTCGGCGGCGACCGCGACGATGTGGGGCGTATGCCCACGTCGAAGCCGGATAAGATTCAAGCCTTCAAAGCGGATCTGCTGAGCGCGGTCACTACGGAGCGTCCACTTGCAGGAGATGATGGCGTGGAGCAGCAGCTTGAGGGGAATGTTGTTGGCGGCACGGAGCGGCGTGTATTGGCTGGCCGTCTCACCCTCGCCTAGAACCACTTCTGAACGATTCACCTC
>CAZFUK010000785.1:0-2534 GCA_964522005.1 uncultured Anaerolineales bacterium
ACGGGGCTCGTCTGCTACCTGCTGGGGATCCGCTCGGCCGAGCAATTGAGGGATCACCCCCTGCGCGGCGCCATCTTCGAGACGTGGGTGGCCTCCGAAATCCACAAGGCGCGTGCGCATCGCGGCCTGCCCCCTGCGCTCTCGTTCTATCGCGACAGCCGTGGGGAAGAGGTCGACCTGCTGCTCGAGCTGGGTCGTGAGTTGCTGGCCATCGAGGTCAAATCGGGCGCCACCGTGGCCCAGGATTTCTTCACCAGCCTGGAGGGACTGGCCGCGACCCTGGCGAAGACCTCGCGCCCGCCCGCGCTCCGCAAGTTCATCGTCTACGGCGGCACCGAGGCCCAATCCCGCGCCGCCGGCACGGTCCTCCCCTGGTCCCAACTCGACCAGGCGGTGTGGTGGAGCGACGCCGAACTCGGCGCCGACACTACCTCCAGCTCCCGGAAGCCGAAATCGAGGGGCGAGGCATAGGTCCAGAAAGGTCACCACGCATGCCGGCCGCGCTGCTGTCCCTCCTCGCCTTCCTCCGCGCCTTCACCCGCTCGCGCCTGGACCTGCAACTCGAGGTCCTCGCCCTGCGCCATCAACTGGCCGTGGCCACAAGAGGCGCGCCCCGCCCGCGCTTCCAGCCGTCCGACAGGCTCCTGTGGAGCCTCCTGTCCCGGCTGTGGCAACCCTGGCGCGCCGCCCTCGTCCTCGTCCGCCCCGAGACCGTCATCCGCTGGCAACGTCGCCGCTTCCGCGATCACTGGCTGCGCAAGTGCAAGGCAGGCCGCCCCCGCGTCCATCCCGAGCTGCGCGACCTCATCCGCACCATGGCCGCGGCCAACACGCTCTGGGGCTCACCCCGCATCCAGGGCGAACTCCGCCACCTGGGCATCAATCTCTCCCGCTCCACCATCGAGCGCTACATGCAAAGGCCCCATCCGGCGGGGGAGAGGGGCCAATCCTGGTCCACGTTTCTGAAAAACCACCTGGCCGAAACCCTCGCCATCGACTTCTTCGTCGTCCCCACCATTCGCAACCGTGTCCTCTACGTGTTCCTGGTCCTCGACCTGGAACGCCGCCAGCTCCGCCACTTCAACATCACCGCCAACCCCACCGCCGCCTGGACCGCCCAGCAACTCCGCGAAGCCCTCCCCTGGAGCACCGGCAAACAGCTTCTCCTGCGAGACCGCGACAAAATCTACAGCCCACCATTCCAGGCCACCATCCAGGCCCTGGGCCTGCAAGACACCCTCACGGCCCCCCGCAGCCCCTGGCAAAATCCCTACGTCGAGCGCCTCATCGGCACCATCCGCCGCGACTGCCTCGACCACACCATCATCCTCAACGCCCCCCACCTGAAACGCACCCTCACCCACTACTTCACCTACTACCACCACTGGCGCACCCACCTGGCCCTCGACATGCAGACCCCCGAACCCCGCCCAATCACCGCGGACACCAACCAACCCATCCAGAAACAACCCCATCTCGGGGGACTTCATCACCATTACACGAGAAATCCCCGGTGATATGCTCGTGGAAAGGTCCGATCGGAGCAAACCACTCGAATACTCGGCGGTGGATGGAATTTTCGGGAAGGACAGTTCACTCCTGCGTGGACGCGCATCATATCAAATATTGAAACGCTAGAACCGCAGAACAACCGATGGCGTGGCACCTATAGTATCGAATCGTCCCGCTGGCCCACCCGCGGCTCTTCCGGCACCCCGAACAGCGTTCGTGTCGCGATGTCGGGGAAGAAGTAATCGCGGGGCCCGACTGGCGTGTCAGCCAGGTGCAGCGCCAGTGCGAGCGGGTCAACCGGCGTTCCATCGCCATACGCACAGTGCGCCAGCGCCTGGAAGATGAAATCGTTGAGCGTCCCGAGAAGGCTGCGGTCGTAAGCGCGCCCGAACTCGATAGCCGACGCCCGCTGTGCCTCTTCGGCCGCTGCGCGCAGCGGAATCCCGATGGCGACCAGCACGCGCCCCAGCTCCACACCGAATCGCCTCTCCAGGGTGCCCCGCTCCTTGACCGTCAGCAGCACCGGCAGCCGTGTCCGCCCCGAGATGGCCAGGACGTAGGGGCGCCGCTGAAGCGTGACGACATGGGCGTGCCAGTCGCCGAGTAGCCCATCTGTCGGCGTAGGGCTCATGGCCTCTGTCGTCCCCAGCCGTGCAGCCAGTTTGCGCGTACAGAAGAGTCGGATCATCACGGCGCCTGAGAGGGTGGGGGCGATCCTGGACGAGGGGCAATTGTAGCCGCCCGGCGCTGGTTGGGCTACGCCGCGCTGGTCAGCAGTCCAGATCCCTGACGCCGGCCAGCAGGTCCTCATCGGACGCATGAGTATACGTCACCGTCGTCAGCGGCGACGCGTGCCTGGCGAACCGCTGCGCCAGGAACAGGTCCCGGGTAGCCCGATACACCGCCGTCACCGCCGTATGCCGCAGCGCATGAAACGGATAGTGCCGGTCGAACCCCGCCACGACCTGCCACGCCTTGAACGCGATCTGCACCCGCCGCTTCGAGATCCGCCGCCGCCCCTG
>CAZFUK010000786.1:0-2529 GCA_964522005.1 uncultured Anaerolineales bacterium
CCACCCGACCGCGCGTGCTCAAGCTGGGGCCGTGGCGCTGGCCTATCACCGCCCTTGTCGTCCTCTACATCGTCGTCGCCATCCTGCTGCCGCTCATCGGTATCGTCGCCCAGTCGTTCACCGCCTTCCTCAGCCCCTTCGTCAACCCGCTGACCGTGCTGACCCTGGACAACTTCGAGACGGTCCTCAACACGCCCGCCTACTTCCAGTCCATCGTCAACAGCCTGCTCATCGCCGTCGTCGGCGGGGCCATCGGCGTCATTTTCATGGCCCTGTGCGCCCTGACCGTCTACCGCTCGACGCTGCCCGGCCGCCAGGTGCTCTCGTATCTGGCGCTCTATCCCCGCGCCTTCCCCGGCATCATCGTCGGTATCGGCTTCCTGTGGGCCTTCCTGCTCATCCCCGGCATCGGCGGCTTACGCAGCACCATCTGGGCGCTGACCCTGGCGTTTATCATGCGCCACCTGCCGCTGGGCTACAGCGCGGTCAGTCCGGCCGTCCTCAGCGTCTCGCCCGAACTGGACCGGGCCGGCCGCATCTCAGGCGCGACATGGCTGACCGTGGCGCGTACCATCCTGCTGCCCCTGCTGCGCCCGGCCCTGCTCTCGGCCTACGTGCTGCTGATAATCACCTTCCTGAAAGAGTATGCGGTGGCGCTGTTCCTGTTCGCGCCTGGCTCCCGGGTCATCGGCACGACGCTGATTGAACTGTGGCGGCAGGGCAACAGCGGACCGATCTCGGCCCTCGCGGCCGTCCAGATGGTGCTGACGCTGATTATCGTGGTCATCAGCCGTCGCCTGTTCCGTGTCAGGCTCTATGAGGGGTGAGGCGAGGTAAAGCCATGAACGACTTGATTGTACGGGGCCTGGGCAAGCAGTTCGGCGCGGTGCACGCCGTGGACAACGTCTCGTTCACGGTCGAGGCGGGCAAGTTGACCACGCTGCTCGGCCCCTCCGGCTGCGGCAAGACGACGACTCTCAACTGCATCGCGGGGCTGGAAAGTCCAGACGCGGGGCTGATTCAGGTGGGTGACCTGGTCCTCAGCGACATGGCGCGGCGCATCCTGCTGCCGCCCGAAGCGCGGCAACTCGGTATGGTCTTCCAGTCCTACGCCCTCTGGCCGCATATGACCGTCTACGACAACCTGAACTACGGTCTGCGCCTCAAGCGGGTGGACAAGGCGGAGGCCGGGCGCCGCATCAAGGAGGCGCTGGACCTGGTGGGCCTGGGCGGCTACGAGGGGCGCTACCCCTACCAGCTCTCCGGCGGCCAGCAGCAGCGCATCGCCCTGGCGCGGGCCATCGTCACCCAGCCGCGCCTGCTCCTGCTGGACGAGCCGCTGTCCAACCTGGACGCCAAGCTGCGCGAGCAGGCGCGCGGCTGGCTGCGCGACTTCCAGCGCCGCCTGGGCATCACCACCATCTACGTCACCCACGACCAGGCCGAAGCCCTCGCCATGTCCGACATGGTGGCCGTCATGCTCACGGGCAAGCTGATGCAGTACGCCCCGCCCAACGAGGTCTACGAGCGGCCCACATCGCGCTTCGTGGCCGACTTCATCGGCGCGACGGCCTTCCTGGATGGCGTGGTGGCCGAGCAGGTGGACCACGGGGTGCGTGTGCGGGTCAAGGGCGACCAGGCGCTGACCGTGACCACCGACGGCGTTTGGCCGACAGGCAAACCCGTCACCCTGGCTATCCGCTCCGAGCGGGTGCAGGTGGCGGCGCCCAGCGTCGGGCGGGACAACACCCTCCCCGCCACCATTCGGGGGTCGCTCTACCTGGGGTCGAAGTGGCAGCACACCGTCGAGACGGCGGCGGGCGAGATGAAGGTGGAGACGCTGGACCCGGCGCCGGACAGCCACCTCGCCCTCTACGTGCCGCCCACGGCCATGATTCTGCTTCCGGCGGAGCCGTCGCGCGGACCTGAAGACCCGCGCTAGGCAGGCAAAGCCCAAGGGGCTGGGAGATTAGCCCGTCAGGGCTTCATCTGAGTAGACCAGCGCTTTAGCCCTGGGCGGCTGTTAGCCCGTCAGGGCTTCGTCTGAGTAGACCAGGGCTTTAGCCCTGGGCGGACTGTAGGAGGTAGTCTCGTGTCCTCGTCCCCATCCGCCGGTCAGCGGTTCCGCGCCGCTGTGGACGCCGAGCGGCCCTTGCAAGTCGTCGGCGTGGTCAACGCCTACGCCGCCCTCCTGGCGCGGCGGGCCGGCTTCCGCGCGCTCTATCTGTCCGGCGCGGGCGTGGCGAACGCTTCGTTCGGCCTGCCGGACCTCGGGCTGACGACGCTTAACGACGTATTGGAGGACGCGCGGCGCATCACTGCCGCCTGCGACCTACCCCTACTCGTGGACATTGACACCGGCTGGGGCGGCGCGTTTATGATCGCTCGCACAGTCAAGCAAATGACGGCGGCGGGCGTGGCGGCGGTCCACATGGAGGACCAGGTCCAGGCCAAGCGCTGCGGCCACCGCCCCGGCAAGGCGCTGGTCAGCGCGGCCGAGATGTGCGACCGGGTGAAAGCGGCGGTGGA
>CAZFUK010000787.1:0-2527 GCA_964522005.1 uncultured Anaerolineales bacterium
GGCCGGCGCGGTGGTGGGCGCGGCCGGCTTGGCCGCCGGGGCGCTGGTGGGCGCTGCGGCCTGCGGCGCCGTCTGCCCGCCGCCACACGCGGCTGCGATGGCGACCAGCAGGGCCAACAGGGCAAACAGGATGGGTTTTCGCATGTTGGGACTTCTCCTCCGGTGGTGTGTAAAGAGTCTCGGGAGCGCCAGGGCCAGCGCTCGGGGCGCATGGGAGACTGCGAGGCTCAGATTATAAGCCTGTTGCTCGGCTGTTGTCAAAACCGGCGCAATCTCTCTACTAGGCGCTATGCCGGAGGGTCTGATCTGGTTCGCGCTACCACCCCTCATTTCTGCCCATTGTCGAAAATAGTCCACCTCCTTATCTAGAACACTCCTGTTCATGACTACGGCACGCTGTCTGTAAAATCACCAAGGACACTAAGGCACAAAGGCACAAGAGGCTGAAAGGAATTACTTGATCCTACTCTGTTTTTACTTGAGGCTTCGTGTCCTTGGTGTCCTTGGTGATTCGATCAACTACCCTTACTCGACTCTCCCTGTGCCGAGGATAACTCCCCAGGAACAGGGGGAGGCAGGGGCCTACTTCTTAATCGCCAGCTTCCACGGCTCGAAGGAGCCGGGGAACGACAGGTCGTGCGAGGTCGTCTTGGCGTACTGGACGTAGGGCTTGACGAGGAAGGCGTTCTCGGTGTTGTACATCGGCGACACCACCACGTCATCGAGCAGGGTCTTCTCGGCCTGCTGGTACATCTGATAGCGCTTGTCGGGGTTCTGCTCCACGTCGGCCGCGTCCATCAGCTTGTCCAACTCAGCGTTCTTGTAGCCGTAGCGGCGGGCGTAGGCCGTCGAGCGCCAGTAGGCCGTCAGCCAGTTCTGCGGGTCGGGGTAATCGGCGCACCAGCCGCTCAGCGTCACCGGCGGGTTCGTCTCGATGTTCTTCTGGAGCGCGGTGAGCGTCGTCGGCTCGACAGGGTCCAGCACCGGCGTGAAGCCGAGATTCTTCTGGAGCTGCCCGGCGATGAACTCGAAGCGCGTCTTGGTGCGCGTGGTCGAGGCATGGGTCAGCTTGACCTCGCCGCTGTAGCCCGCCTTCTGCCAGGCGGCCTTGGCGGCGGCCGGGTCGAACTTGAGGTCGGCGCCGGCCTCCTTGTTGTTGCCCGGAATGCCCGGCGGCATCCAGCCCGTGGTGACGACGCCGAGGCCGCGCAGGATGTCGCGCACATACGCCTCGCGGTCAATGCCCTTGGCGAACGCCAGCCGCACATCCTTGTTGTCGAACGGGGCGCGCGCCATATTAAAGAAGAGGGCCTGGGTGCACGAGCCGGGGTAGCGCACGATTTCCTTGCTCAGCACGGGGTCCTTCTGCGCCGCTTCGAGTTCTTCAGCCACCAGCAGAATGATGTCGAACTCGCCGTTCTTGTAGGCTTCGGTGTAGACCCGCGACTCGGTGATGTAGCGCAGTTGAATCTCGTCCACCTGGGGCTTCTCGCCGTGCCAGTTGGGGTTCGGCACGAAGCGGGCGATTTCCTTCTCCTTCAACTCGGCCATGATGAACGGCCCGTTGCCGATCTGGTTCTTGGCGTCGGTCCACCACGTCTCGCCCTTGGCCACCATGTCCTCGCGCACCGGGTAGCCAAACCACTGGTAGGCGATGTACGGGAAGTAGGCGACGGGCTTGGCGAGGCGAATCTCCAGCGTCGTGTCGTCCAGCGCCTTGACGGCCACCTTGTCGCGCAGCTTCTGGAGGTCTTCCTTCGACGTCGTCTTGGGATCGGCGGTGCCGTAGGCTTCCGCGCCCTCGATGTCGTAGGTGCTCGACTGGTACTGGCCGCCCAGGACCGGGTCGGCGGCGCGCTTGAAGGCGTACTCAAAGTTCTTGGCCGTCAGCGGCTTGCCGTCGCTGTACTTCAAGCCCTTGCGCAGCGTGAAGCGGTAGGTCTTGCCGCCGTCCAGCACGTCCCACTTCTCGGCCGCGCCCGGAATGGGCTTGAGGTTGGTGTCGAGGTTGAGCAGCCCCTCGTAGACCAGCGAGGCGTGCTGAATCTCGTTGATGAACGACATCTGCTGGGGGTCGAGGTTGTCGGGGTAGGTGCCGACGTTGATGCGTATCACGTTCTTGCCGCCCGACTTGGCGGCCGGGGCGGAGGACTGGGTCGGGGCGGCCGCCTGAGCCTGAGTGGCGGCGGGTTTCGGGGCGTCGGTGGCTTTCGGGGCGCTGGTGGCCTGGGCGGCGGGCGCCGAGGTCGCCTGCGTCGGGGCCTCCTGTTTGGCCTGGGGTTGGGTCGTCTGGGCCGTGCCACAGCCTGCCGTCAGAAAGACAAGCAGACCCAGCACGAAGAGCGTCGCTCGTCTTCGCATGGTGTGCGTCTCCTCTAAAGTTGTCCCAGCGGGGGGAGTGCGTGTAGGTTATCCTGTATATGCCACGCGAGGCGAAGCGGTTCGCGGGGGGGATGACCTAACCCCCCGCCCCCCTTCCCTAGCAGGGAAGGGGGAGAAGAGGCGGGAACGCGACGCCCCTCCCGTC
>CAZFUK010000788.1:0-2524 GCA_964522005.1 uncultured Anaerolineales bacterium
TCCAGGCGTGACGCGGGGCCTCACTCGTCTGCGCCGCGTCCGTCCCAGAGATTGCGCAGCTGGATGCGGTTGTGAACATTGAGCTCACGGTAAAGCTGTTTCAGGTGGTCATGCACCGTGTGGGCGCTGCGATGGATTGCTCTGGCGACGTCCGACTCGGGGTCGCCGCGGGCCAGCAGCGGCACCGAGGGTCGGACGGCAGGGGGCAGCTTCTCAACCAGCGACCTGCGGAAAGCGTCGAGCCGCGCGAAGCGGGCGTTGTAGATCGCCGCCGAGCCATGCGCCAAGGCGCGGAAGGTGCCGGAAACCTCACGCGAGGGCTCGGTGCCGCTCGGCGAGGCGGACTCGACCACGAACCAGCGATCCTGACGGTCAGGGTCAAGCGGTTCGACCCACGCCAATCGGGTGTCTGCGCCGACGGCTTCAAGCAGCCCCGTGCGAACGCCCGGGCCCGCCCAGGGCACGCATGTGGCTGGGCTTTCGTCATCGATCGACTGCGTCCCGAAGTTGCCGGGGTCGTTCGAGGCCCGTGGGGCAGTATGGTCAGCAGATCGCCCAACGAACAGCGCTCTGAGCTTTCTGGAGTCGTTCCGCCAGCTGGCATCGAGTGCCAGGGCGCTAGCGCCGGTCGCCGAGGCGATGACTTCCGCGCAGACACGCAGCCATTGGCGGGGCCCGGCGGCCTCCGCCGTGGTGAGCTTTGCGAGCCTCACACAGCAATCTTCCAGATAGGGATCGGGCGCGGGTACCAGTACCTCCCCAGGTACTGACTCGTAAGTGTGGGCAATCATGGCCACTCCGAAACGCGTTGATCAAACGCCCCGGACATCGCGGTCGGGGACAGTTGACCGATACCTCACCCTATTTCGGGTGAATTCTCCCTCGGAGTTTATCAACTCAGCAGAGCTTGTTTGGTTAGAACGAATCGTGATCGACCTAACACCCCCGAGCCGACCTGATGCAACGCGTATTTGAAAGGTCAGGCCGATGTTTGGTGGTGTACGGCGCTCGTCATCGGGCGCGCGTGCCCATAGCGCGTTGTTTTGGGGCGATGGCGGGCAGTTTGTGTCTTCGGCTCGATCCAGTCTGAGGCCAGCGAGCCCCGCACGCATTGCCGAGTTCGGCACGACCGGCTCGAGGCATTTCATTTGCTGGCCGGCCACCTAATCAGGTAGGGCCTGGGGATATTTGGAGCTTAGCTACCTGAACTGGTGGATGCCTTCAGCCAGTCGGCAATCCCCACCAGACGGTCTACAACACCTGCCATGTCCGGGGGGCGCTTCTCCGGATCGGTCTCGACGCACTCCATGATGAGGTCGTTCAAAACCTGCGGGACGCGCTTGTTGAGTTCGATCACCGGTTTGGCCTTGGCGATAAACTCGTCGTCGAGTGTGGCGACCAGCGAGCTGGATTCTTTGGGGATCGCGGTGGGGATGTGCTGGCGGGTCAGCGACCAGTACATGGTGGCGCCGAGATTGAAGATATCTGTCTTGGGGGTGATGGCCCGGCGGTGGACCTGTTCGGGGGCGATGTAGTCGGGGGTTCCCTGGATGCGTTCCTTGACGGTGCCGATGGGGCACGCCTGGCCGAGGTCAATGATCTTGATGTCGCCGCGCTCGAGCACCACGATGTTGTTGGGCTTCATGTCGGCGTGGACGAAGCCGGCGGCGTGCATGGCGGCCAGGCCGCGCGCGGTCTGGGTGAAGATCTTGAGCGCGGTTTCGAACGTCGCCGGCGGCTTGCGCTCGACGCTGATCCCGTCCACATACTCCATGACCAGGAAAAGCTCCTTGACGCTCAGGAGGCCCTCGCGGGTCTTGATGACGCGGTCGATGGACCGCACCAGGGGGCTCTTGACCTTGCTCGCCACCTCGTACTCGACCATCGCCTGGTCGAGGAACCGCTGGTCCTTCTCGTCGTTCTTCTGGACATGCTTCAAGGCCCAGACCTGCTTGGTCTTGGGGTCCTGTGCCAGGTAGATGATGGATGCCGCACCGCGCCCGACCTCGGCGAGCACGTTAAAGCCCGCCAGCCGGGTGCCCGGCTTGGCGGCGATGAACGGGCTGGGGGTTGTGCCGGCGTCGTCGGGCATCGGGAGAAGCGGGTCCTGAGGTCCGGGGTGCTGGTGGCGGCGCCGCCGCCGGATCCCGCGACGGGAGAGTATGGCGTCTCGGCCCGCCGGGTTCAACGTGGGCGATCAGCGGTCCTTGAACCGCCGGGTCTCCCGCTCTCGGGCGAACGGGTTGGCCGAGCGGGCTTGGTTCTCCACTTTCTTGCGTCCCCAGCCCGTGCTCTTCTCGGGGGGCGGGTTTTTGTCCAGCTCGTCGATGTGGGCCCGGACGTACCGCCCCTCGAGGATGCCCAGGGTCGAGTTGGTGATGAAGTACACCGCCAGCCCGCTGGGCGCGTTGTACATCATGACCGGGAACATCACCACCATCATCACCTTCATCATCTTCTGCTGGGCTTCCTGCTCGGGCGTCATGGTGGCGCTGGGAGGCGGCGAGAGGTACTTCTGCTGGAT
>CAZFUK010000789.1:0-2523 GCA_964522005.1 uncultured Anaerolineales bacterium
GTCGGCGTGGCCGTGGGCGGCACAGGGGTGGGGCTGGCCGTCGCCGTCCGTGTCGGGGCGGGGGTGGCCGTCGCCGTGTTGGTCGGGGTCGCCGTGCGCGTGGCGGTGTTGGTCGGCAGGGCCGTGGCGGTGCGCGTCCCCGTGGGCACGGCCGTCGGCGGCTCTTGAACGAAGATGGTGACCTGGGCGGAGGCGACCACAACCCCGCCGACAATGCCGTCTATGATGTAGGTGCGCGGCCCTGGCGTGTAGCCGACGGTGCTGGCGATGGCCCGTTGGAGCGAGCCGCCCGCCGTGGCGCGCAGAATCTCGAAACACGGGCTGCCGCTGGGACAGCCTCGGATGACGAAGGTCATCGCCCGACTGATGGAGTAGGACAGGGTAATGGGGTCGCCGAGATAGTAGGTACTGCCCGCCCCTCGGTCCACATCAATGGTAACCCGGTCGTTCACGAAGGCGTTGACACTCGTTTCGGCCACGACCGCGCCGTTGGCATCGAGCAGGACCAGTCGGTAGCTGCGTGGGCCGCTCGGGTTGGAAATGAAGCGGTTGATGAAGCCAGGCCCAGGCGCGATGCCCGAGGTCAATAGGGCCGAGCCTTCAAGCGTGTCGCGGTAGATCTGGATGGACGCCGGATAGGAGGGCACGCGGTAGCTGATGACAATGAGGTCGCCCATGTTGTAGACACCGCCAGGGCCTCGGTCAATGGAAATGCTGAAGGCATCCGGGGCAAAGGTGGCTGTCGGCGGCTTGAGAGTCGCCGTCGGCGTGAGCGTGACCGTCAGCGTGGCGGTGCGCGTGGCGGTGCGCGTACCGGTGGGCGGGGCTGGCTCGGTCGGGGTAGGCGTGTTCGTCGCCTCCAGCGTAGACGTGGGCGTGCGCGTGGGGACTGGTGTCCGGGTCAGGGTGGGGGTGCGGGTGTCCGTCGGCTCGGCCGTCTCCGTCCGCGTGGGTGTCAGGCTCGGTTCGAGCGTCTCGGTGGGCGTGGGCGTGATCGTCCGGGTCGGGGCGACCGTGCGGGTTGCCGTGACCGTCGGCGTGAGGGAGGGCGTCGGGGTGAGACTCGGCTCGGGGGTGCGGGTGACGCTGGGCGATGGGGCTGGGGTGCGCGTGACCGACGGCGTGACCGTGGTGGTGAGCGAGGCCCGACAGGTCGTACAGGTCGTAAACGACTGGGCCACCTGGGCCTGAATCTCCTCCATGTCCATACAGCGGTCGCCTATGCTGACCAGGACCTGGCGCCCTGTGCGCGAGACGTTGGTCAACTTATTGGGGCCGATGACGATGGGGCCGCTCAGCCCAGTCACGACACGCCCTGGCCCCCCATCGCAGGGGGTAAAGAGGACGATCTGCTGGCCGTTACACGTCGTGCCCGGCTCAATCAGGCCGCACCAGACGCCTGGTAAGGTGGTGGGCGTCGCCGTGGCCTGGTCGAGGTTGTCGAGGTCGGGGGGAGTCGCGGCCAGCGCGCCACCGGCGAAGAGGCCGGCTAGCAGGGAGACACACGCCAGGAAGGCCAGACCTACCTGGGCGGGGGGAGACAATTTAGGCATTAGCTAACCCTTTGGCTGAGAGGACGGTCAAGGCCGCCCAAAGGAGTTGCACATTATAGGACGTTGGAGGGTGTCCATACGTTACGGTGCTCGGCCCCGGTGAAACATTCCCTGGTGTGGGACGTTATAGCACACGGTATTGTAGACGGATTGATGGTAAAATACTCATTGTGATGCGCTCCCTGGCGGAAATCTTGCTCACGCATCACACAAAGGTACGACGAGGGTTAGCATGGAACAACTGCGACGCATCGCCTGGCTGCCTGTTATTTGGGGGGTACTGACAGATATGTTTTTGACGACGTTGATGGGGCAGGTCATCGCCCTGGCGCTGGGCATTGGCCTGGATACCGAGCAGGCCACGGCGGAGGCGATTCTGCGGGGTAGCCCGTACTACTGGCCGTCGTTTGTGATGGGGATTGTGTTTAGCGGGGTGGGAGGCTTTCTCGCGGCGCGGCTGGCGAAGCGTGAAGGGGCGTTTCATGGCACGTTGACGGCCTTTATCAGCAACATCATCCTGGGCCTGCTCATTACAGGTGTGCCGGAGGACCTGATCAGTACGGTGGGTATCATGCTGGCGATTCTGGCGGGAACGCTGGGCGGCTGGCTGGCGACAATGGGGATGAAGCGCGAGGCGTGAGATGTGATGCGTGATCCGTGATGCGTGATGCGTAGTGGGTATTTACGCATCATTTTCACCATACGGCGGGCTGTCCTCGGCGACGCGGCGCAGCCCGCCTGTTTTGTCGGGCCGCGGCTGGGCGCGTAGGGCGAGCGGCAACGTGATGGGAGCGACATCTGCCGCCCGCACACCCTCAATGTCCACCCCGAACGCCAGGTCGAGGGCGGCGATGTAGGCCTGGGCACAGGCGGGGCAGCGGTCCAGCCGGGCGTAGAGGTCGGCGTCGGGCGGCTCACCCCGCAGCTCGCGCTCGATAGCTGGCGTGAACAGCGCGCGCGTCGTCTCGCA
>CAZFUK010000790.1:0-922 GCA_964522005.1 uncultured Anaerolineales bacterium
CACTACCCTGGCGTTTTCAGGTCTGGCGATGATGACCGGGAATCTTGCCGCGCAGTCCTTCTTTCCCCCGGGCAAGGTGGCCGATTACACCGGTTTCCAGTATCTGCGGGATAACGATCCCGACAACATGGGGCACAACACCAGTTTCCTGACCCGCATTGCCAACAACGTCATCTATATTCTCAACAACAGCCAGCTGGCCCAGTTGCAGGCACTGGCGGTGGCGCAGGGGAGCCAGATCGACAGCTATGGCTATCAGCGCTTTACTTTGATGCAGGCTTTCCGGCAGATGATGGATGGTACGCGGCCAAGGAGCAGCCTGAGCCTGGCCAAGGTCAAGGCGTTTTCGGGGGAGCTTTATCGGCTCGACGGTCAGATCAGTTATGACCGGGCAGTGCTTTACGCCAGTATTTTCAATTCCCTTGATACCCAGCAGAAGGCTTATCTCGACGCGATGAAGGGGCGCGGCTGGCTGTCCTGGCCGAACGTGACGGATGCTCAGGTGCAGAGCAAGACGGCAGGGTTGCCTGCTGGCACGAAGGTGGCCGTGATGCCACGGCGCGGGTCCAGGTTGCTCTCGACAATGGTGCCGGCCGCCTGGCGGTTCGGGTTGGCGGTAATGTCCTCGCTCTCGGCCACAATCAGAATGGCGTCGAGCAGGTCGTCAATGCCCTGCTTGGTCCGCGCGGAGACCGGGACGACAAACGTGTCGCCCCCCCACTCGTCAGGCATCAGGCCCAGGTCGCTGAGCTGCTGCTTGACGCGCTCCGGGGAGGCGTTGGCCTTGTCAATCTTGTTCAGCGCGACGACGACGGGCACCCCCGCCGCGCGGGCATGCTCCAGCGCCTCGACGGTCTGGGGCATGACGCCGTCATCGGCGGCCACGACCAGCACCGCGATGTCCGTCACCTGCGCGCCACGG
>CAZFUK010000790.1:932-2510 GCA_964522005.1 uncultured Anaerolineales bacterium
CCGCGCCTGGCGGTGGGGGGGCATCCCGCGGGCGTGGCCCCCCACCACCCCCCCCCAATTGACCGACACCTGCGCCCCGCGGGCGCGCATGGCCGTGAAGGCCGCGTGGCCGGGCGTATCAATAAAGGTAATCTTCTGGCCCTGCTTGACCACCTGGTACGCGCCAATGCGCTGGGTGATACCGCCCGCCTCGCCTTCCGCGACGTGGGCCTGGCGGATGATGTCGAGCAGGCTGGTCTTGCCGTGGTCCACGTGGCCCATGATGGTCACGACCGGCGGCCGCGCCACGCGGTGGGGTCGGTCGGTGTCCTTCTCGAAGGGGCGGACCTTCCTGGACGCGGCGGCCGCGCCGTCGGCAACCACCGGCTCTGGTTCCGGCTGCGGGGCGGGCACGCTGACCCAGCCTTCGGGGCGCACCTCAATGCCAAACTCCTCGGCGACGAGGGCGGCCGTGTCAAAGTCAATCGTCTTGTTGATGTTGACCATGACCCCGCCCTTCATCAGGGTCTTGAGGAGGTCAATGGGACTCACCCCCATCCGCTCGGCCAGCGCGCGAACGGTGATCTCAGCCGGTAGCTCAAGCACGTTGCTGGGCGGCGCGGCGACGGGAGCCGCCGGAGCGGCCGGGGCCGGCGCGGATGCCACGGGCGCCTTGCTGGGCGCGGGACGGGAAACTGTTTTAGCCATAGCTCTCCCCCTTTCTGGGGACCGACGCCGGGCGGTCTGGGTCTGGCGTGACCTGGCAACTGTCACCGGGCCAGCCCCGCGTACCTCCGCCGAGCGCCACAGATAAAGAAATAAGAACACCCGCCGTGGCGAGGCCAACAGCGGGCGTGGGGAGAGGGGCAGCAGGCGCTTGGGCCTGAGCCTCAGCCGTCGTCAGGGGTTGCCTGATTACGCATGGCTGAGCATGCTTTCTCCACGACGCGGTCCACTGTTGCCAGGCATGGACGCCGCCATCGCCAGACAGAATAAACCAAACTGATTACACATGGCTCTCACCGGGCGGCGGTTCGACAGGGGGCAGGCTCTTGCCATAGGCGGCCAGCCCCTCGCGCTCCGCCGGCGTGAGGGTCGTCTTTAAGGCGTGTTCTAAACGCCCTTTGAGAGCCGTTTCCCAGCACGCGGGGTCGGCGTGGATATACGCCCCCCGTCCCGCCCGCTTGCCGGTGGGGTCAATGACCACACCCTGGTCCGCCGTGCGCACCACGCGCACGAGACCGCGCTTGCCCTCCACCGCCCGGCAGCCGACACACGTCCGCTGCGGAACGTGCTTGCGCCGAGTTTGGGGCTGGGCTTTGCGCTTAGGCGTCTGGGTCGTACTCGTAGTCGTCATTGTCGTCCTTCGCGAACGGGTCGAACTCCTCGGCGCTCTCCTCGTCTTCGTCATCGAGCCAGACCTGGACGCCCCGGCCGGGCTTGGCGCGCTGCTTCGCCGCCGGCTTGGCCGCCGCCGGGCCGCCCTTGCCCTTCTTCTTGCCCTTCTTGGGCTTGGCCTTAAGGTCGCCTTCCTCCTCTTCCTCCTCCTCGGTGAAGGGGATGGAGGGCAGCTCGAACTCAAACTTGCGGGCGATCTCC
>CAZFUK010000791.1:0-2503 GCA_964522005.1 uncultured Anaerolineales bacterium
CCGGTCAGTTGCCAGCCGCCGTCGCCGGCCGTTAGGTCGCGCATGGGCGGCATGATGACCGGCTCCATCATCTGGCCGATGTTGCCGTCGGCGGCGATGATGACGGTGACGCGGTGCTTCTCCGCCAGGTCAAAGGCGGTATAGGTCAGGGTGACGGCCTCCTGTACCGAGGCCGGGGCCAGGACGATGGAGTGGTAGTCGCCGTGCCCCCCGCCCTTCACCAGTTGGAAATAGTCGGCCTGACCCGGCGCGATGTTGCCCAGGCCCGGCCCGCCGCGCATCATGTCCACCAGGACACACGGCACCTCGGACCCGGCGATATACGACAGTCCCTCCTGCATCAGCGACACGCCTGGGCTAGACGAGGAGGTCATCACCCGTACGCCGGTACACGCCGCGCCATAGACCATATTAATCGCCGCGACCTCGCTCTCGGCCTGCACGAACACCCGGCCCAGGTCGGGCATGCGTCGGGACAGGTATTCCAGCAGTTCGGTCTGCGGCGTGATGGGATAGCCAAAATAGGCCTGGAGGCCCGCCCGTACCGCGGCCTCCGCGATGGCTTCGTTGCCCTTCCACAGTTCTTTCGTCATAGCTGCCTCCTAAGGCTTAGGGGTGACCGCGCCTGCGCACCGTAGTGCGCGACAGGTCACCCCTATACCTTCACGGCCTCCATTCGGGCGGGCCGCCCCGCCGTTGCCTTCTGGACGGGTTCTCGATACACGGTAATAGCCACGTCCGGGCAGACGACGGCGCACATCAAGCACCCTGTACACTGCCCCTGGGGATCGGCCAGTTGGGCGGGCCGATAGCCGCGCGGCGTAAAATAGTCCGCGAGGCGAATCACCCCCTTGGGGCAGGCTCCGATGCACAGCTCACAGCCTTTGCAGCGGTTCTCATCAACCAGTATTGTTCCACGCATCGCGACTCCTTTGGCGCGATTCTAACCCAGGCGCCCCGCGCGTCCACGCGCCGAGCCGGGATGGCGGCCGCCCTTGCCGGGCGTCCCACGACTCCAGTTGTCTCTATCATACATCGGCTGGACCCGGAAAGAGAGAAGGGGTGTTCGTCACAGGGAAAGGGTTCTTCACCAAAAAAGACTAAAGACTGATGACTGATGACTGATGATTAAAGATTAAGGATTAGGGAGCATGGAGCTTGCCCTAATCCTTATCCCCCAGGCCTGGTTCCTTAGCCTTCAGTCATCAGTCATCAGTCATCAGTCATCAATCATCAGTCTTTAGTCATCAATCTTCAATCTTCAATCTTCAGTCTTTTCTGAGTTGTAGGGCCTGGCGCTCGTTGTCGTAGAGGATGGTCAACGTGTCGCCGGGGAGGCTAAAGCGGGTGGCGGACTGGAGGGCGGCGAAGACGGCGTTCTCCTGGGCTTCCAGGTCGGCGCGCTCGCAGTCGCGCGTCGAAGCGTTGAGGCCGCTCAGAGTCAGGCTGTCGCCCTCGACCCGGAACTGGCCTCGGATGGTGAGACAGGCGCCCCGACCGCGCAGCGTCCCGTCGCTCAGGAAGAGGAGCGACAGCGTCGTGCCCTCGGCGGCCGGCGTGGGCGCGTTGCGGCTGCCGAGCGCCGTCAGCAGCCAGGCGCCCTGGGTCAACAGGGCCACCGGCGTGGGCGCGACGGCCAGGTCCAGGCTGGTCTGGGCGTACGGTTGGTTCGCGGCGTTGACGTCACTCAGTTCGAGGCGCACCGCCCCACCGTTGGACGGCAGCGCGAAGTTCAGGCTGGCGGTGAAGGTCGTTGGCCCGTCGGAGGACCCGCTCACCGGAAAAGCGCCGAAGCCGAGCACCGCGCCGGCCCCGTCCAGGACGCGGTAGCTGAGCTGGCCGTTACGTGGGTAGCGCGTGGTGCGGCCGGCAATGACGACCGGGCTGCCGACAAAGGTGCCTGGGGGTGGCGCGTCAATGGTAATGAGTTGGGCGGCCTCGGCGGCCGATGTGGTCAGGTTCAGGCTGGCAAGGGCCAGGACGTTACCGACCGGGTCCAGGTCATAGAGTTCGAGGCGGACGCCGCCCCCACCCGCCGGCAGTTGAAAAGTGAGCGACACGTTGAACTGGCCTCCGTCGCCGACGCGCGCCACGCCGAACGTCCCACCACCCAACTGGCCGCCCACCCCGTTGTAGAAGCGGTAGTGGAGGACGCCGTTGGTGGGGTAGCGCGTCGTGGCGCCGGTGATGGTCACCGGGCTGCCGACCACCGTGCCGGGCGCGGGCGAGTCGAAGCGGATGACCGGGCCGGCCGGGGTCGCCGGCGGGGCGACAGTGGGCGGCGCGGTGACGCGGACATCCACGTCGTCGCGGGCGACGATGTTGCCCGCCGCGTCGCGGTCCACGATGTCAATGCGGACCGGCGTCCCGCCCGGCGGCAGGATAAAGCTTAGCGGCGTGTTGAACACGCCCTGGCCCGTGGCCGTCTCCGACACGACCACGACCCCGGTACCGAGTTCGGTTCCGGACTGGTCGGTGACACGGGCGCTGAGGAAGCGGCGGC
>CAZFUK010000792.1:0-2502 GCA_964522005.1 uncultured Anaerolineales bacterium
AACAGTGTCCCTACTCGCGACCCACTGAGACGGTGGCCGAATCGCGATAGATTACAGGCGTTACGCATCGCCAGGGAGGCGGCTCAATGCCGCCCCTCATCATCTAGGGCCTCAACCTGGCGTCTCGCCAGCGAGTGGCAGCCGTACGCTGATCTTCGTACCTCGGCCCGGCGTGCTCTCCACATGAATGGCGCCGCTATGCTGCTCAACAATCCATTGGGCGATGGGCAGGCCCAGCCCTGTCCCCCCCGGATCCCGCGCTCGCGCCGGGTCGGCGCGATAGAAACGCTCGAAGATGTGAGGCAGCGCCTCAGCGGGGATGCCAACGCCTGTATCGCAGACGGTGACGGTGGCGCTGTCGCGGGTGCAGGAAAGGCGCACGCTAACGCGGCCGCCTGAGGGGGTGTACTTGAGGGCGTTATCCAGGAGGATGAGGAACAATTGCTTGAGGCGGTCTGCATCACCGACGACCGGCGCTGGCTCGAAGGCATCCACGGCCAGCACCTGGCCCCTGGCCAAGGGCCGAGCCGAGCGGAGCGCGTCGAGGACAACAGCATCCAGGTCAACCGGGACGTGCTGGATGGAAGCCCCGCTATCGGCCCGCGCCAGCGCAAGCAGGTCGGCTACAAGCCGCGTCAATCGCGCCGCCTCACGCTCGGCCTCGGCCAGGGATTCCTGCCGCTCGGCCGGTGGCATATCGGGCCGCCGTCGGAGGAGTTCCAGATTGCCCTGAATCGCCGTCAGAGGAGCGCGTAACTCGTGCGAGGCGTCCGCCACGAAGCGTTGCTGAGCCGTGGACGCCTCCTCCAGGCTCGACAGCATCTCGTTGAAGGTCACGGCTAGCTCGCCCACCTCGTCGCGTTGCGGCGGCAATGGGACACGCTGGGAGAGGTCGCGCGCCTGTTCGATAGCACGAGCCGTCTGAACCATGTCCCCGACCGGCCTGAGCGCCTGGCCGGCAACGGCCCAACTCCCCACCATGACCGCCAACAGGCCGAGGGCGCTGAGGGCCAGTAGGAGGCTACGCAGGCGTGCGACGGACATATCAAGGCGGCCTAACGGAGCCAGCCCCTCGATGTAGCCTCGGACGACTCCTCGCTCGATAAGGGGCACGACGTACAGTCGCCAGCGTTGCTCGTCGGTGTCGAGCAGGCCAAACACTCCATGGGCGGGCTGAAGCGCCGTGCCCAGCATAGGGGGGACCAGGCCAGCCACGACATCGAAGGGCGGGGCAGCGGGTACGGTCAAAATGGCGCGTGGATCGGTCTGCGGCGCTGGGTCTCCCCCGCTGCTCTGTTCACGCAACTCGCCCTGAGGCCCGTAGAGGCGTAGATAGACGTCGAGGCCGCCGGCGCTGGCGACCAGATGGGGGTTGAGCGCCGTCGCGGCCTCATCGGCGGCGTGACCAACGCTCGTCATCAGCAGCCGGTCGAGGTCATCGTAGTGAGCGCGGGTATGAAAGGCATAGCTCAAGACCGCGACGAGGGCCAGCGCCACGGCAAACAGGGAGCCGTACCACAGCATCAACCGCACTCGGATAGACACGCCCTACTCCTCGCGCAGCACGTAGCCTGCACCATAGACGGTCTGGATCAAGCGAGCCTCCCCGTGCGCCTCCAACTTCTGGCGCAATTGGCGCACATAGACTTCGACGATGTTGGCGTTGCCCCCGAAGTCGAAGCTCCATACTCGGTCGAGCAGGACCTCCTTAGACAAAACCTGGCGCGGGTGGCGCATCAGCTCTTCGAGGAGCTTGAACTCCATGCTGGTGAGGCTGACTTCGCGCCCGCTACGCCGCACCTGATGCCCGCCAACATCGAGCGTCAGGTCCGCAAAGCGGAAGACGGGCAGTTGCTCGGCATGCTGGCGGCGTAGGAGGGCGCGCACGCGAGCGAGTAGCACCTCAAAGGTGAAGGGCTTAACGACGTAATCGTCAGCGCCAGCTTCCAGGCCTGCCACCTGATCTTTGGGCGCATCCTTAGCCGTGAGGAGCAGGACCGGTAGCTGGGCATCTACCATGCGCAACCGGCGCAGCACCTCGATGCCGTCGATGCCGGGCATCATTATGTCCAGGATAACCAGGTCTGGCGGCTGCTCGCGCGCCAGCGACAGGCCCGCCTCGCCTGAGTCCGCCGCATCAACAGCGAAACCTTCGTAGGTCAGCCCGCGCTTCAGAAGGCTCCTCACCGCGGGATCGTCGTCGATGACCAGAATTCGTTGCACCCTCGGCCTCCATCTCCGCAGACGATGTTGGAGTCGGAATTATAGTTGACTTCGCGCGGACACAAACCTGTCTACTGTTGCCGAAAGCTGAGGAAGTACTGAGGATGCTCTGAAGGCCTGCTGAGGAGGCCGTCATAGCAGTACCTGTCAGCCGCCCAGGGGCGTTTCATTTCGTGACTTGAGCTATACTGGGATGCACGCAAAATGCAGCTCGAGTATCGGGAGGCGCGAGGCAGGATGAGTGACCGTCTGGAGGCTGTGAGGAGTGGGTGGGGCGAA
>CAZFUK010000793.1:0-271 GCA_964522005.1 uncultured Anaerolineales bacterium
AAAGTGAAGGCGGTCGAAGCGCTACCCGACAAACAACTGCGGGTCACCTTCGCGGATGGCACCGTAAAACGTTACACCTGCCAGCCCCTGCTCGATCATCCGTCTTTTCGGCTACTGAGGGATGAGGCTTTTTTTCGAGCGGTGCAGGTAGACAGGCATGGCTACGGCGTAGTCTGGAATGACGACGTTGACCTGGCTGAGTCCGAATTGTGGCTGCATGGAACCCTTGAACCAGCAGCACCCAAAGAACAAGGACCGTGCCAGTGCCGAT
>CAZFUK010000793.1:281-2500 GCA_964522005.1 uncultured Anaerolineales bacterium
ACAAATGCAAATCCTCCTCGACTGAGAGGGGCTATTACCTGATTATGACAAGGCACTCAACATGGACCTAATCACCCTCCTCGAACAAAATCAAGACACCATCGTCGCCGAGGCCGCCCAGGCCCTGGCCCGCGCGCACCTGCCCCGCTACGAGGCCAGCGGCATGGCCGAGAACACCGCCCGCCTGCGCCGCCTCTTCGATCTAACACGCCAGTGCATCGCCGGCCGCGACCTCGTCCCCATGCTCGACTACGCCCGGCGCATCGCCAACGAACGCTTTGAGAGCGGCTATGACCTGCGCGAAGTCCAGACCGGCTTCAACGTCCTCGAAGAGGTGGTCTGGAAACACATCACGGCCGGCCTGCGGCCCGAGGACTACCCCCAGGCGTTCGGGCTGACCAGCACTGTGCTGGGCGCGGGCAAGGAGGCCCTGGCCGTCGAGTACGTCACCCTCGCCAGCCACCACCTCACGCCCACCCTGAATATGAGCGCGCTCTTCCGCAACCCGGCCTGACGCCCATGCCTGACCTCGTCTATGGCCGCCACCCGGTCCTGGAAGCCCTGCGCGCCGGCGAGACCGTCGAGCGTGTCCTCGTCGCCAAGGGGACTCAGGCGGGCGGCCCGATCGGTGACATCCTGAAGCTCGCCCAGCAGCGGGGGGTGCGGGTGGCCTGGGTCGAACGCCGCGAGCTAGACCGCCTGGGCGGGGTCCACCAGGGGGTGGCGGCCGAAATCGCCGGCTTCCAGTATGCCGAGGTCGAGGACATCCTGGCCGTGGCGGGGTCACGCGGCGAGCCGGCCCTGGTCCTCGCCCTCGACTCGGTCCAGGACGTCAACAACCTCGGCTCGCTCATCCGCACCGCCGACGCGGTCGGTGCCCACGGCGTCATCCTGCCCGAACACCGCGCCGCCAGCGTCACCCCCGCCGTGCGCAAAGCCTCGGCCGGGGCCGTTGCCCACCTCCCCATCGCCCAGGTCACCAACCTGACCCGCACCCTCGAAGGACTCAAGAAGCAAGGGCTGTGGATTGTCGGCCTGGACATGGATGGGCGGGAAAGCTACGATCGCTACGACTGGCGCACCCCTACCGTCCTCGTGGTGGGCAGCGAGGGTAAGGGCCTGGGGCGACTGGTGGCCGAGACGTGCGATCTCCTGGTCCGCCTGCCCATGCGCGGCCACGTTGACTCACTCAATGCCGCGGTGTCTGGGTCAATTGTGCTGTACCAAGCGTGGCGGTCAAGAGAAAGGTAAGGTTTGCCCGCCTGGGGCGTCCTACCGTTGCGTCGGCGCATCGTTGCACCGGCGCTTGACTTGCCTGGTCTACACGCCTATAATTCGGTGTCGCACGCCTAAGAGCGTGCCGACGTAGCTCAGTTGGAAGAGCAGCCGACTTGTAATCGGCAGGTCGAGGGTTCAAGTCCCTCCGTCGGCTCCTTAGCAATCGAATACTCTTTACCTGGAGGGATACCCAAGCGGCCAAAGGGGACTGACTGTAAATCAGTTGGCAGACGCCTTCGGTGGTTCGAATCCGCCTCCCTCCACCTTCACGGACGGGTACCCAAGCGGCCAAAGGGGGCTGACTGTAAATCAGCTGGCAGACGCCTTCGGTGGTTCGAATCCGCCCCCGTCCACCATAGCGTAGGAAGACGTCGGACGTCTGGCGGTGACTGTCCACCCGTCCCCCTGGTCTTCCTACGACTTTGTGTGCCTATGTAGCTCAGCGGCAGAGCGGCTGGTCCAGCCATCAGTCGTCAGTAGCCAGTAGTCGGTAGCCAGGGAACTGACTACTTAGTACTGACTACCGACTACTGATTACGGTTCAACTCCGTCCATAGGCTCCACGAGAAATCTTTAGAGCGTCAGTATTTTCTAGGAGGAATCCGCCCCATGGCGAAGCAGAAGTTTGAGCGCACGAAGCCTCACCTCAACATCGGCACGATTGGTCACGTCGACCACGGCAAGACGACGCTGACCGCCGCCATCACCAAGACCCTTGCCCTCAAGGGCTGGGCCGACTTCCGCGCCTTCGACTCCATTGACAACGCCCCCGAAGAGCGCGCCCGTGGTATCACCATCGCCATCGCCCACGTCGAGTACCAGACCGAGAAGCGCCACTACGCCCACGTCGACTGCCCGGGTCACGCCGACTACATCAAGAACATGATCACCGGTGCCGCGCAGATGGACGGCGCCATCCTCGTCGTCAGCGCGCCCGACGG
>CAZFUK010000794.1:0-318 GCA_964522005.1 uncultured Anaerolineales bacterium
GTGCGCAGCGGGTCCTGGAAGATGGGTTGATGAGCTTTGGCCTCGCCAAACGGCTCCTTGCCGGGAAAGCCAAGTTCCTCCAGCGGGGTCACGCGCGGGTAGACGATGAGGCGGTCGGGGGTGGAGACGCGGGCGCGGTTCTCGAACAGGCCGAACAGGTCGCCGGCGCGCAGGTCGGCCGGCCCCAGGAAGTAGAACCCGCGATGGGGGCAGCGCAGGGTATACTGGCGCACCACCTTCTCGTACCACCTCAGGGACATCACGTTGGACAGGGTAAAGCGTTCGCCGCCCGCGACGGCGGTTAGCTCGCGCTCCACG
>CAZFUK010000794.1:328-2498 GCA_964522005.1 uncultured Anaerolineales bacterium
GAGACCCGTCGGCACCGTGTCGACAATGCTCAGCCACGGGACGGGCAGCGGCTTCTTGTTGACAGTGGTCAGGCTCAGGCCCGTCGTCTCGCCCGCGAAGACGCGGTTGTTCTCCAGATGGCGCTCGTAGTGGAGGGCGCGCAGGACGAGCTTGTTCCAGGCCCACGCTACCGGCACGATGACCAGCAGCAGCAGGCCCAGGACGAGCAGGTTCGGCTGGCGGAACCACGCGCCCAGGCCAATCATCATCAGGCCGAGCAATAACCAGGCGTCGGAGAACATCACACCTCTACCGGCGCGGGCGCGCTCTCGACAATCTCCTGGACGATCTGCTCCGGCGTCCGCCCGCGCAGCTTCATCTGGCTGGACAGGATGAGGCGGTGGGTGAGGACGTGGGGCGCGAGGGTTTTGACGTCGTCGGGCAGGACGAAGTCGCGGCCGCGCACAGCGGCGAGCGCCTGGGCCGTCTGGTACAGGGCCAGCGAACCGCGCGGGCTGGCGCCCAGTTCGACCGCCGAGTGATGGCGTGTGGCGTGGACGATGCGCACGACGTAGTTGCGCACGCTGGCCTCGACGCGCACGGTCTGGCGGGCGCGGGCCAGCGCGAGCACCTCCTCGCTGCTGAGGATGGGCTGGAGGTCGGTCATGGGGTCGGCCTGCTCGTAGCGCAGCAGGATACTTTCCTCCTCCTGGAGGCTCGGGTAGCCCAGGCGCACGCGCAGCAGGAAGCGGTCCATCTGGGCTTCGGGCAGCGGAAAGGTACCCTCTAGCTCAATGGGGTTCTGGGTCGCCAGGACCAGGAACGGGCGCGGCAGGGGCATGGTCTCGCCGTCCACCGTGACCGTGCGCTCCTGCATGGCTTCCAGCAGCGCCGACTGGGTGCGCGGCGTGGCACGGTTGATCTCGTCGGCCAGGACGATCTGGGCAATGACCGGGCCAGGACGGTACTCGAACTCCTGGCTCTTCTGATTAAAGAAGTTGATGCCCGTCACGTCGGACGGCAGCAGGTCGGGGGTGAACTGGATGCGGCGGAACGACGCGCCGATGGAGCGGGCCAGGGCGCGGGCGAGCGTCGTCTTGCCGACGCCTGGCACGTCTTCGATGAGGACGTGGCCTTCGCACAGCAGGGCGACGAGCAGCAGTTCGATGGAGTCGCGCTTGCCGATGATGACGCGCTCGACGTTGGCCTGGATGCGGCGGGCGACGTCGGCGATGGACAGGGTGGGGGTGGTGGCTGCCATAGGGGGTTCCTGGACTAGAGTTTAGCTACACTATGCCAAACAAGTATAGCACGTTTGCGCGGCAAGCCACCAACCCTAAGACCCTCACCCTAACCCTCTCCTCCTCCATAAAGGAGGACAGGCAGAGGGAGAGGGGACGCCTTGGTGTATGAGCAGCCCTATTCCGTCTCCTCGCGGACCCCTGTCGTCTCGTGGTGCGGGTGAGGCTGGACCGAGGTCTGCATACTCTCCTCTTCGGTGTTGCCCGTCACCGCTTCGTCCTCAGCCTGGTCGTCACCTGCCTCATCCTGCCCGCCGGTCCACGTGTCTTCCTCCACCCTTTCCTCGTCGGCCATCGGCCCGGCGTCGCGGCGCAGGGCAGCCAGCCCCGCCTCGTCCAGGGCCATCAGCACAGCGACGGGCTGGCCGTCGCGTGTAATCAGAATCGGCCCATCGGCCTTGAGCCGGTCCAGGTAGACTTCCAGCTTCTCGCTCGCCTCTTCCAACGATACCCGTTGCACACTCGCCTCCTCTCCTCTTTCGCGCCTCGCTCCGATATACTAACCTTCCAGCCCCTATTCTACCACGACTGGGGTCGAATGGCGGAACGCTCGCGGCCTATCGAGCGTCTTGATACACAAGAGTAATTTGCAGTACAATTGGGCTATCCAGGGGGGGGGCTGTATGCCGAACAACCCAACACATAGACTTATAGTCGTTGCCTTGGTGATACTTCTACTACTGACAGCCTGCCAGGCTGTACCCCAGCTTCAATCACAGCCTACGGCGACACCGCCCCTGTTACTCTCCGAGGCTGAGGCAAGCGCCAGGATGATTGACCACCTACGGCAATTGGGGCTTCAGGGGGAGTTAAGGGTTTTCGCGGCCCGGCAACTAACGCTGCGCGAGGCCGTGCGGGAGGTAGCCGGCGACAGCCGACTGGAGCGAGG
>CAZFUK010000795.1:0-2497 GCA_964522005.1 uncultured Anaerolineales bacterium
CGCGTCCCTCGCCCAGCAGCAGGTTGCCCGCCGGCACCCGCACGTTCTCGAACAGCACCTCGCCGTGACCGTGGGGCGCTTCATCAAAGCCGTAGACCGTCAGCATACGCTTGATGGTCACGCCCGGCGCGTCCATGGGGACCAGAATCATGGACTGCTGCTGGTGGCGCGGGGCGTCGGGATCCGTCTTGCCCATGAAGATGGCGACCTTGCAGCGTGGGTCGCCCGCGCCCGACGTCCACCACTTGAGGCCGTTGAGCACGTACTCGTCGCCGTCGCGGCGGATGCTGGCCTGGATGTTGGTGGCGTCGGACGAGGCTACTTCAGGCTCCGTCATGGCGAAGGCCGAGCGAATCTCGCCCGCCAGGAGCGGCTTGAGCCAGCGTTCCTTCTGCTCCGGCGTGCCGTAGCGCACCAGCACTTCCATGTTGCCCGTGTCGGGCGCTGAGCAGTTGAAGATTTCAGGGGCCAGGGGCGAGCGGCCCATGATCTCACACAGCGGGGCGTACTCCAGGTTGGTCAGGCCCGCGCCGTACTCGCTTTCAGGCAGGAACAGGTTCCACAGGCCCGCCGCCTTGGCCTTGGGCTTGAGTTGCTCGATGATGGGCACCGGCTGCCAGCGCTCCTTCGAGTCGGTGTGCTGGTAGTACAGGGCTTCGTTGGGATAGATGTACTCGTCCATGAAGGCAGTGAGCCGCTGGCGCAGCTCTTTCACTTTGGGAGAGTAGTCGAAGTCCATGGTGGGAATTCCTTTCTAAATGGGGACCGGCCGCCTACGCGGACGCCGGTGGCGTGAGGGCGATAAAATTGGCCACCACCCGCGCCAACTCCTCGCCCTTGTCCTCCTGGAGGAAGTGGCCCGCGCCCTGGATGACGGTGTGCGGCTGGCCGGCGGCCCCTGGAATGAAGCGCTGGAATAGCTTGTCTGCCCCGGCGGTGATGGGGTCGCTGTCACTGAAGGCGGTCAGGAAGGGTTTTCTGAATTGGGCGAGCGCCCGCCAGGCGGCGCGGTTGGCCGGAGCAGCGGGGTCGTCGGGCGTGTTGGGAACGAGCAGCGGGAAGGCCCGGCCGCCCGCTTTGTAGGCCACCGAGGGGAAGGGCGCGTCGTACGCGGCGACCACCTGGGGGCTGAGCCGGGTCTGGCAGCCGGATTGAACGACAAAGCCCACGGGCAAGTCCTCGTAGCGCTGGGAGAAGGCACGCCACTGGAGGAAGGCGTCGGGCATGGGGGTGTCGCCCGTGGGCAGGCCCGTGTTGGCGGCGACGACCCGCGCGAAGCGGTCAGGGTGTTCCGCGACCAGGCGCAGGCCAATCAGCCCCCCCCAGTCCTGGCCGACCAGGGTAACTTCGCGCAGGTCGAGGGCGGCCAGGAAGCCGGTCATGATGTCCACATGGAACTGGTAGGAGTAGTCGGCCATCTCGCTCAGCTTGTCCGAGCGGCCAAAGCCGATCAGGTCCGGCGCGACCACTCGATGCCCGGCCGCGACCAGAACCGGAATCATCTTGCGGTAGAGGTAGCTCCAGCTCGGCTCGCCGTGGAGCAGCAGGACCGGCGCGGCGTTGGCCGGCCCCTCGTCCACGTAGTGCAGCCGCAGGCCGTTGACCTCGACATAGTGCGGCGCGAAGGGGTAGTCGGGCAGGGTGGCGAAGCGGTCGTCGGGGGTACGTAGCACAGCCATAAGCAGCCTCAAGCCTCTATCTGGTGGAGCAACGACTGGATCCAGTGAATGTGTTCCTCGTAGTGCTCATACGTGTTGCCGCGAATCCAGCCGAGGACGGGCGGCGGGTTGGGCGAAGGATTGTCATCTGGCTCGTCGGGCAGGTAGGTGGCATACGGCCGGAGCAAGTCCTCATCCGTCATACGGCCCAGCCGGTCCAGGACGGCCAGGTGGGACTGGCGGAAGTCGGCCAGCACGTCGGCCAGCGGGCGGCCCTGGTTGCGCTCGTAGATCGCCCTGTTGATGCCGTCCACGTGGCCCCGGTAGACCGCCTCGCTGAGGCCCATCGCCTGGTGGCGCGGCACACCGTTGAGCAGGCCCAGCAGCGACTGCTCCCAGGTGACGATATGCGCCAGGTGGTCCTTGATCGCCCAGCCGTCGGGGCCGGGCGTAGTCAGTTGGGCCTCGCTCAGGGGCGCGAGCAGGCCTTCCAGTTCGGCCCGGCGCTCCGCAATCAGCTGCATCAACTCGGTCTTGGTAGGTCGTGGGTCAGTGGGTGCCACGGTTGTTATCCAATCTTGCTCTGAGTGGGTCTTTCCCTCCCTCTCCCCACCTGCCCCCGCATGGGGGTGGGAGAGGGTCGGGGTGAGGGTCTTAGGGGCTATGGTAACACAAAGACCCTCACCCTAGCCCTCTCCCAGGGGGAGAGGGGATACGTCACGTTTACTTCGCGGTCTCCTCAGGTATGACCCATGACGTGCTTCAGCGGTACGTCCACAGGGTAGGGTCTGGCAGGTGGGGAACGGTGTTGAAGGTGTCGAGCGAGACGCGGTCGCCAG
>CAZFUK010000796.1:0-655 GCA_964522005.1 uncultured Anaerolineales bacterium
CGCCGCGCCAGCGTCCTCAACCGGGGCAACAGGCTCGTGCCGGCCCAGTAGAATGGCACGTTGTAGACATAATCGAAGGCGCCGGCGTAGCGGACCGTCCGCCCGCCAAAGCCTTGCTTGAAGCGGTAGACGCCCCACAGGCCGCCGGAGGCGACGGATGACGGATGACGGATGACGGAGGACGGCAAGCCATCTTCCGTCGTCCGCCTGCCCCCCGCGATGGGGGGTCGTCCGTCCGCCGTCGGTCCTTCGTCTTCCGTCTTCCGTCTTCCATCTTCCGTCGGGTCCTCGTCCTCCGTGGCCTCCGGCGGGATGCCCCAGAAGTCGTAGCGGGCGCAGCCGGCTGCCCTGGCCCAGCGAATGGCGGCCCACTGGAGGGCGTGGTTGGGCATGAGGTTGCGGTAGGCATTGCCCGACGCGCCGTACATATAAATCGCCTCGGGACCGAAGGCGAAAATCATCACCCCGCCGAGCATCTCGCCCTCGTACTCCGCGATGAGCAGAACCCCCCGCCACCCGTCGCAGAACAGGCGGAAGGCGTCGGTGTAGTAGTCGGGGGCGTGGATGCCGAAGCCGTCGCGCACGCCCGTGACTTCCATCAGGGCGTACCAGGCGGGCAGGTCTGCCTCCGTCGCCTTGCGGACCGTGACGCCCT
>CAZFUK010000796.1:665-2485 GCA_964522005.1 uncultured Anaerolineales bacterium
AAGTCGGCTTCTGTCGCCGCCCGAATGAGGACGCCCTTTTTCTGGGCCAGCCGAATGTTATAGCGCCACTTCTGCTTCATGGCCGCCAGGAGTTGCTCTTCGGTCTGCGTCAGGTCGAGGACAATCGTACTCGGCGGCTGGACGGTCTGGGCCGCGCTGAAGCCCTGGCTGCGCCAAATGGGGGTCTGGTCGCCTTCCCAGGACGGTTCGACCTTCAGGAAGACGGCTCCGGCGCGGCGGGCGGCGGCATGGACGTGGGGCAGCAGGGCGCCCAGGTCAGCGGGGTGGGCGACCGGACCGCGCGGGCAGTAGGCCACCGTCGTCAGGGGCATCTGGCGCAGCAGGAGTTGCGCCCCGGCCACGGGCTGGCCCGTCTCGTCGGTTAGGGCGACGCGGAGCGGACGCCAGCCGTGGCGGGCCTTGAAGGCGCCCCAGGCCGATGATTGGAGGACATGCCCATGCGGATGACCCGCGACAAACTGGTCCCACTGGGCGTCAGAGAAGTTTGACAGCTTTAAGGGCATAAGATACAATAGCCTCGCTCACACGGGTGAGTTTCCGTGTACGCCATGATTATACCCGACGCCGGGTATGGGGAACAAATTAGAAGGGGTTTAGGTCTATGTTGGCTGAGTGGTCCTTTGTCGGCGTCTTCCTCGTCATCGCCCTCGCTTTCCCCGCGCTGGGCCTGGGGACGGCCTGGCTGCTTCGCCCCAAGCGCCCCGGTCCCATCAAGAAGTCTACCTACGAGTGCGGCCTGGAGACGGTAGGTGACACCTGGGTGCAGTTCAAGGTCCAGTACTACATCTACGCCCTGATTTTCGTCATCTTCGATATTGAAATCGCCTTCCTGCTTCCGTGGGCCGTCGCGCACCTGGGGCTGAGTGTTACCCAGGGGATCCTGCCGCTGATTGAAGTGGTGGTCTTTGTGGGTATCCTGGTCGCCGGCCTCGTGTACGCCTGGCGCAAGGGCGCGTTGGAGTGGATTTAGGAAGACTTAAGGATCAAGGATTAAACTATGGCAGATTTCCTGTCTCAGTTTATGCCGGGTTGGCTGGCCCTCATCATTCAGCACGTGGTCGTCGGCGCGGTGCTGATCGTCTTCGCCCTGACCAACATGCTGGGTATCACCTGGATCGAGCGCAAGGTCATCGGCCGCTTGCAGGACCGCATCGGCGCGAACCGCGCCGGGCCGTTCGGCCTGTTCCAGCCCGTGGCCGACATGGTCAAGATTCTCACCAAGGAAGACATCACGCCCACGGCGGCTAGCCGGGTCATCTACAACCTCGGCCCGCTGCTGGTCGTGCCGCCCGCGCTACTCGTCTTCGCCGTCCTGCCCTTCGGCGCCGGCGTCAGCGGCAGCGACCTGAACATCGGCCTGCTCTACATCTTCGCCGTCGCCTCCACCTCCACCCTCGGCATCCTGGTCGCGGGCTGGGGGTCGAACAACAAGTACTCGCTCTTGGGCGCGATGCGCGCTGTGGCGCAGATGGTCAGCTACGAGATACCCCAGGCGCTTAGCATCATCGGCATCGTCATGCTGTCGGGGTCGCTGTCGCTACAGCAGATCGTCCAGCGCCAGTCGGAGATCGGCTGGTTCGTCCTGCTCCAGCCCCTGGCCTTTGTCATCTTCCTCATCGCTGCCATGGCCGAGGTCAACCGCACGCCCTTCGACCTGCCCGAAGCCGAGTCGGAGATTATCGCCGGGCACCACACCGAGTACAGCGGCCTCAAGTTCGGCATGTTCTACCTGGCCGAGTATATTAACGTCTTCTTCGTCTCGGCCCTGGCGGCGACCCTCTTCCTGGGCGGCTACCAGA
>CAZFUK010000797.1:0-389 GCA_964522005.1 uncultured Anaerolineales bacterium
ATGGCGAGCATGGTCGAGAGGCCGATGGCGGCGTCCATCGAGTAGCGGCCGCCGACCCAGTCCCAGAACTGGAACATATTGGCCGTGTCAATGCCAAACTTCGCCACCTCCTGGGCGTTGGTGGAGACGGCGACGAAGTGGCGGGCGATGGCCGCCTCGTCATCCAGGGCGTTGAGCAGCCAGCGCCGCGCGGTGTGAGCGTTGGTCATCGTCTCCAGCGTGGTAAACGTCTTGGAGGCGACGATGAACAGCGTCTCGGCCGGGTTCAGACCCTGGACGGCCTCGACAAAGTCGGTGGCGTACACGTAGGAGACGAAGCGGAACGTCATGTCGCGCTGGCTGTAGTGGCGCAGCGCCTCGTAGGCCATGACCGGGCCGAGGTCGGAGCC
>CAZFUK010000797.1:399-2477 GCA_964522005.1 uncultured Anaerolineales bacterium
CCGCCGATGCCGATGTTGACGACGTTGCGGATGCGCTGGCCGGTGAAGCCGGCCCAGTGGCCGCTCCGCACGCCGTCCGCGAAGTCGGCCATCTGGTCCAGGACGGCGTGGACCTCCGGCACCACGTTCTGGCCGTCCACCAGGATAGTCGCGTCACGCGGCGCGCGCAGGGCGATGTGCAGCACGGCACGCTTCTCGGTCGAGTTGATCTTCTCGCCGCCAAACATGGCGTCAATGCGCTGACGCAGCCCGCACTCCTCGGCCAGCCGCAGCAGCAGGCGCAGCGTCTCGTCGGTGACGCGGTGTTTGGAGTAGTCCAGGTACAGGCCGACGGCTTCGGCGCTCAGGCGTTCACCGCGCCGAGGGTCGTCGGCGAACAGGCGGCGGAGGTGCAGGTCTTTGACCGTCTGGTAGTGGGCCTGGAGGGCCTGCCAGGCGGGGCGCTGGGTCAGAGAAGGGGACGCAGTCGTCATGGGTCCTCCCGTCAACCGTTGTGCTCGGCTCCACGCAGCTAGAATGAGGGCTAACCAGCTTGACCGGGAAATTATGACGCGGGGGAGGGTCAAAAGTCAATCCGCTCCGAGCGAGCAGCGGCCCGGGCGCTTGACCCCCACTCGTCAAGTGATTATCCTTGGGGAACAGAGCGTAATGCGTGCCAGAGGTGCTGAGAATATTGTATATCCTGACACAACAGGGAGTAAAAGTGATGGTCCAGACGTACGAAGCTGTGATTGACGAGACAGGGGCGGTCCGGCTGCTGGAGCCTGTATCGCTACCAGGGCTACGTCGTGCCCTAGTGACAGTCCTCGAGGAGGAGGCCGAACCATCTGTTTTCGAAACGGCACTCCTGAGTCAACCTGCCCTGGAAGCAGAGTGGAATACGCTCGAAGAGGATGAAGCATGGTCAGACTTAGCCCAGCTTCCGTCGTTGTCGTGACCTTCCCCTTTTCGAACCTATCGCAGACCAAGTTGCGTCCAGCCGTCGTCCTCGCGGCCGCCGGACGGGACGACTGGATTTTGTGCCAAATCACCAGCAATCCCTACAGCGACCCCTATGCCATCCAGCTAACTGGTCAAAGCTACAGCCAGGGCGCTCTGCATACGGTGAGTTTTGCCCGCCCCACCAAGTTGTTTACCGCCCACATCAGCCTGGTAAACAAACGGGTCGCTCTCTTAAAGCCCGATCCCTTCGCGGACATCCTCAAAGCCGCCATCCATGTCTTGCAACAGAACATGCCAATTGCCTGAGGTAGAGAAGTCACCACGGGTGACCACGCTGAAAGCGAGCCGCCCACTATCTAAATGGATAGTGGGCGGCTGCTTTCTTCTAGAGCAAGGTAGAGACGTCACATGTGACGTCTCTACCGCGTTTGCGCGGAGACAAACACGGTCATGTCTCTGCGCCCTCGGCGTCCTCGGCGGTGAATAGATCTGCGGGGCTAGAAGCGGCGGTCGCTGCGGTCGAGGCGCATGTCGTGGCCGACGATGTTGCCAACGACGCGCAGGTAAATCTCGGCCATGGTGCTGCGCTTGAGCCGCACCTCGCGGTCTACGCTGTAGAGCAGGGCGTTGTAGACTTCCAGGCCGCCGTAGTCGGAGGCCAACGTCTTGAGGACCGGCGTGATGTCGAAGCGGTCGAGGTCCAACACTTCAGCCTCGAAGTTGCTCAGCGTGCCGCCATGCCCCAGGCATACGGCCGGCACTTCAACCAGCAGGGCGTCGTCGTAGTCGGCCAGGCGCACGAAGAAGGCGACCACGGCCGACGCATCCACCAGCCCCGTCTCCTGAAGCACATAATCCTGACCACCGCTAAAGCTAATGTTGCCCAGGACCACCGGCGTCGAGAAACCGGCGCGGCCCTCGGTCCAGCGGTAGATGGCCTCGCTGTCCGAGATGAGGCTCTGGAGACTGACACCGGCCTCGCGCTGCCAGAGGCGGCTGTGCAGGTCGGTGCGGCTCGTCTTGGCGATGCAGATGAGGTCGAGGGCCTGGCGGCGGCGGTGGCACGCCTCGAACAGGGCCAGGTAGTCGGCGGCGATCTGAGCGTGGAGCGGGTCCACGCCTTCCAGGGTCAGCGG
>CAZFUK010000798.1:0-2474 GCA_964522005.1 uncultured Anaerolineales bacterium
TGGATGGGGAGCGGGAGGACGGGATGGCGGCTCAGGTGAAGGTGTATACCACTGTCGAGGAGTACCTGGACCTCGACCGCCAGGCAGAGACCTACGATTTAAACGCGACCGTCCAGCTGCCCTCGGTTGACTGCGAGTTGGCGCTGGCGGACGTGTACGCGAAAGTAGAATTCACCGCGGCGAGCTAAGGGCGGCGGTGAGGAGGCATGTGTGAGTGTGCTAAACGGCGGCCCGCGCCGCGTCGTGATTACCGGCCTGGGCGTCATTACCCCGGTCGGCCTGGATGTCGAGACGTTCTGGAACAACCTGGTCCAGGGTCACAGCGGTACCGGCCCCCTGACCGGTTTCGATACGACAGATTACGCGGTGAAAATCGCCGCCCAGGTCAAAGACTTCAACCCCGAGAAGTGGATTGATCGGCGCGAGGTGCGGCGGCTGGACCGCTTCAGCCAGTTCGCGCTGGCGGCCACCGCGCAAGCCCTGTGCCAGAGCGGGCTGGATGTCCGCGCCCACAGCGAGGACGTCGGCGTCATCGTCGGGTCGGGCATCGGCGGCCTGGCCGCGCTGGAGGAGGCGGGCGTCACGCTGGTGCAAAAAGGCCCGATGCGCGTCAGCCCCCTTGTGTCCACCATGATGATTGCCGATATGGCCTCTGGTCAGATTTCGATTCGCTACGGCGCATTTGGCCCCAATTATTGCATCACCTCGGCCTGCGCGACAGGCAACAATTCCATCGGCGAAGCGTTTGAGATTGTGCGGCGCGGCGACGCCAAGGCGATGATTACCGGCGCCAGCGAGGCGACCATTACGCCGCTGGGCATGGCGGCCTTCCACCGCACGGGCGCGCTCTCGACGCGCAACGACGACGGCGAGCACGCCAGCCGCCCCTTCGACGCCACCCGCGACGGCTTTGTCTATGGCGAAGGGGCCGGGGTCTTGATTCTCGAAGAGCTGGAGTTTGCCCGGGCGCGCGGCGCCACGATCCTGGCCGAAGTGGTGGGCTATGGCGCGAGCGCCGACGCCTTCCACGTCACCATGCCCGACGAGACCGGCATGGGCGCGACGCGCTCGATGCAGCGTGCCCTCGCCAAGGCGGGGCTGACCCCCGCCGACGTGGACTACATCAACGCCCACGGCACGTCCACCGTCCTCAACGACAAGACCGAGACCATCGCCATCAAGCGCGTTTTTGGCGACGAGGCGCATCGCGTGCCCATCTCCTCGACCAAGTCCATGACCGGCCATCTCATTGGCGCGGCGGGCGCGGTGGAGGCCCTGGCCTGCGTGCAGACCATCCTGACCGGCACGATCCACCCGACCATCAACCTGCACACCCCCGACCCCGAGTGTGACCTGGACTATGTGCCCAACGCGGCGCGGCGGCAGCCGGTGCGCGTGGCCCTGTCCAACTCGTTCGGCTTCGGCGGCCATAACGCGACCCTGATCTTCAAGCAATATACTGATGGACGATCTTGACCGTCTCCAAGAGACCCTACACGTCGAGTTTCACGACCAAACGCTGCTCGCCCAGGCGCTGACGCATCGCTCCTACCTGAACGAGAACCCGGCGCCGGGCGGCTCAGACAACGAGCGGCTGGAGTTCCTGGGCGACGCCCTGCTCGACTTCATCACGGCCGAGTACATCTACAGCCACTTCCCAGGCATGAGCGAGGGCCAACTGACCAGCCTGCGCTCGGGCCTGGTCAAGGAAAAGAGCCTGGCCCAGTTCGCCCGCGAGGTGGACCTGGGCCACTACCTGTACATGGGGCGCGGCGAGGCGGCGAGCGGCGGCGCGGACCGGCCGCCCCTGCTGTGTGGCGCGTTCGAGGCGGTCGTCGGCGCCATCTACCTCGACCAGGGGATGGACCGCGCGCGGGAGTTTGTCCTGGGCTACATCGCGCCCGCCGCCGAGGCCATCGTCGCCGAGCAACTCATCAAGGACGCCAAGAGCCGCCTCCAGGAGTGGAGCCAGGGCGAGTGGCAGCTCACGCCGGTCTACCGCACGGTGAGCCAGCGTGGCCCCGACCACGCCAAAGAGTTCACGGTTGAAGTCCTCATCGGCGGCCGCGTCTTTGGCATCGGGCTGGGGAAGAGCAAGCAAATCGCGGAGCAGGAAGCGGCGCGCGATGCCCTCATGCGACGCGGGCCGGTGGAGGAGGGGGTTACCCCCTCCACCCCGTCGGACGGCGACCCCGCCCCGTCATGAGCGAGCCGCCCGTCCTGCTGGTCACCGGCGGTCTGGGCTACATCGGCCGCCATGCCCTGGCCCAGGCCCAGGGCTGGACCCTCCACGCTACGTGGTACAGGACGCCCCCGGACCCCTCCCCTATTGGGGGAGGGGAGGCCAATACCACCTCCGACCCCACCCCCGGCCCCTCCCCTGCAAAGAGAGGGGCGGCGGACGCCACCTCCGACCCCACCCCCGGCCCCTCCCCTAAGAAGGGAGGGGAGGCGGATACCACCTCCGACCCCAC
>CAZFUK010000799.1:0-2474 GCA_964522005.1 uncultured Anaerolineales bacterium
CCTGGCCGGGCTGCGCGTCGTCGCCCTGGAACAGGCCGTGTCCGCGCCCTTCTGCTCGCGCCAGCTGGCCGATATGGGCGCGGACGTGGTGAAGATCGAGCGGCCCGACGGCGGCGACCTGGCGCGCGGCTACGACGGCGCGCTGGGCGGCGTCTCGGCCTACTTCGCCTGGCTCAACCGGGGCAAACGCAGCGTCGTCCTCGACCTCAAACAGCCGGCCGACCACGCCGCCTGCGCTCGTTTGCTCGCCCGCGCCGACGTGTTCATCCACAACCTGGCCCCCGGCGCGGTCGAACGCCTCGGCTTCGGCTACGACGAGTTGGCCGCCGTCAACCCCGGCCTGGTCTGGTGTGGCATTTCGGGCTACGGCCCCGACGGCCCCTACCGCGACAAGAAAGCGTATGACCTGCTCATCCAGGCCGAGTCCGGTGTGGTCGGCGTCACGGGGGAACCTGACGCGCCGGCCAAGGTCGGCGTCTCGGTGGCGGACATCGCGTCGGGCCACTACGGCTACTCCTCCATCCTGGCCGCCCTGCTCAACCGAGGCAGAACGGGGCGCGGCGAGCGCATTGACATCTCGATGCTGGAGTGCCTGACCGAGTGGATGATGCCGCCGCTCTACATCTGGCTCGGTCAGGGCCGCGTGACGGCCCGCGCGGGCGTCCGCCACAACATGATCGTCCCCTACGGCGCGTACCCCTGCGCCGACGGCGCGGTCCTGCTGGCCGTCCAGAACAGCCGCGAGTGGACGCGCTTCTGCGCCGACGTGCTGCGCCGCCCCGACCTGGCGGCCGACGACCGCTTCAGCGCCAACGAGCGGCGTCTCGCCCACCGGACGGCGCTGGAAGCAGTGATCGAAGCAGTCCTGGGCGAGCTAACCCAGGTCGAAGTTCTGGGCCGGCTGGACGCGGCCGGCATCGCCAACGCCGCGCTCAACGAGGTGCCCGCCGTCGCCGCCCACCCGCAACTCCAGGCCCGTGACCGCTGGGCCAACATGGAGACCGAAGCGGGCGTGTGGCCCGCCCTGCTGCCGCCGCACAACCTGGCGGGCGTCACCCCCCAGATGGGGCGCGTTCCGGCGCTGGGCGAACACACCGCCGAGGTACTGGCCGAGTTGGCCGCCGAGGGCTAAGCTGGGTTCTTTCAAAGTCGTGGACTGCCCCGAACCCCTCCCCCGGCCCCTCCCCTAGAAAGGGAGGGGTGACTTGGCTCTGACTGACTCCCCCTTCCTTGGCAGGGAAGGGGGCGGGGGGGTTAGGTTGAGGACGAGTACACCTTCGAAAGCACCCTGAGGCTGAGTCGGCCCTGTTGCCCTTGCCACCGAATCGGAGTACAATCAAGATCCTGTTCCCCGTCTTCCGTCACCAGGAGGCGTATTGTGGACCTGAACCTCTCCCCGCAAGACCTCCAGTTCCGCGACCGGGTCCGCGCCTGGTTCGCGGCCAACGTCCCGACGCACCCCCCGACCACGCTCGACGAGCGCAAGGCCTGGCACCGTCAACTCTACGAGGCGGGCTTCATCGGCATGGGCTGGCCCAGGGAGTACGGCGGCCAGGATGCCCGGCCCATGGAGCAGGCCATTGTGGCCGACGAGATGGCCCGCGCCGGCGCGCCCGCACCCGTCAACAGCCTGGGCGTCGGCTTCATCGGCCCGACCATCATCGTCCACGGCACGCCCGAGCAGAAGGCGCGCTATCTCAAGAAGATTCTGACCGCCGAGGAAATCTGGTGCCAGTTGTACTCCGAACCCGACGCCGGGTCGGACCTGGCGAGCCTGCGCACCCAGGCCGAGGACGCGGGCGACCACTACGTGGTCAACGGGCAGAAGGTCTGGACCAGTAGCGGCCCCATCGCCGACTGGGGCATCCTCCTGGCCCGCACCGACGCGACGTTGCCCAAGCACCGGGGCATCTCGTGCTTCCTCATCCATATGCGCCAGCCGGGCATCAGCGTGCGGCCCCTGAAGCAGATCACGGGCGGCTCGGAGTTCTCCGAGGTCTTTATGACCAACGCCCGCGTCGAGAAGTCCGACCTGGTCGGCCGCCTCAACGACGGCTGGGCCATCGCCCAGACGACGCTGGGCTACGAGCGCGGGGCAGGCAACCTGAACCGCGTAACCCACTACATGGTCTCGCTGCGTCGGCTGGCCGAGGTGGCGAAGACGCTGAGGCGCAACGGGCGGGCGGCCTGGGACGACCCGCTGGTGCGGCAGAAGCTGGGTCAGGCCCTGGTGGAGCTAGAGGTCATGCGCTACTCGGCGCTACGCATCCTGTCAGGCCTGGAAAAGGGGCAGCAGCCTGGGCCGGAGTCGGCCATCGCCAAGCTGTACTATAGCGAATTCGACAAGCGCTATCACGAGTTGGCTCTGTCCATCCTGGGACCCTACGGCGCACTGGTCGAGGGCGCGCCCGCCGAGTTGAGCACGGGCGCGGGTGACGCGGCCAGCGACGGCGCCGCCGACGACACGCCGTCGT
>CAZFUK010000800.1:0-2474 GCA_964522005.1 uncultured Anaerolineales bacterium
CATCAGGCCCCAGGCGCTTGATTTCTAGCCGGCTGCGGCCTATTCTTGTACCACTCAACCATGTCATCGCCATGGCCGTGCTCGTCGTCATCGCCGGGCGGCTCTACCCGAACGTCGCCGCCTAGCCCAGTTGGACGATCGCCTATGGCCTCCACGCCCCCGACAGGTCCCGCCCTTGAAACAATGCTCGCCGTCTGCGCCCAGGCCGTCGGCCACCCGGCGCTGCATGCCCAGCTGAGGGACGCCGCGAGCCGTCTTGAGCGGTGGGACTGGCTGGCCGCGCGTGCTGAAGCCCACGGCCTCGCCCCGCTGGTCTATACCCACCTACGAGGCGCCGGCGTCGCCCCACCGCCGTCCGTCCATGACGAGTTACTGGGCTACTATGTCCAGCACGTCCACGCCAGCCGGATGCGCACCTTGGCGCTGACCGACATCCTGACCGCCTTCGAGCGCGAGGGCATCCAGACCCTCCTGTTAAAGGGCGCGGCGCTGGCCTACCTGGTCTATCCCCAGCCCCCCTTGCGCCCGATGCGCGATATTGACCTGCTCGTTCCCCCCCAGGACGCCCCGCGCGCCCAGGGGGCGCTGCTGGCGCTCGGCTTCACCGCCGACGACCCGGCCAGTCTACCCGCCGACCACCACCATCTGCCGGCCTGCGGGCGGGTGGCAGAGGGGCAGTTGGTGAGCGTCGAGGTCCACTGTGCCCTCGATCCAGGCTACCTGGAGGGTCCGCCCCAGACGTTCGCCGACCTGGCTCCCACCGCCCAGGTCTTCACCATTCAGGGGCGTCAGGCTGCCACCTTGAGCCGTGAGGCTATGCTGTGGCATCTCTACCGCCACACCTTCCTCATCCACTGGCGCTATGAGTGGCCGCGTCTCATGGGCGTAGCCGACCTCGTCAGCCTGGTCGAAGCCTGGGCCGACCGCCTGGATTGGGACCGGCTCCGCCGTCTCTACCCCGCCGTCTACCGGGTTCTCCCTCTCTTGGACCAGTTCACCCCCTGGTCGGCTGAGACACGAAGGATTCTCGGCATGGTCGCGGAGCCGAGACAGGCCGATATCGGCGCGACCCTCCTCCGCTGGCCGCGCCCCCTGTCAGCCGACCACGAGGCGCATGCCTGGCGGCAGATGGCGCGGGACACCCTGTTCCCGCCCGCCTTGTGGCTGCGCCTGACCCACGGCTATGGCCCGTCGCGCCTGGACCTTGGGCGGGCCTGGGCGGCGCATCTGGGCTGGTTGTGGTCGCGCTATAGACGGAACCGGCGCTTGATGAGGGCGGCATGGCGCACGCGGCGGTAAAGAGACGGTGAAGAGTGGGGGGCTAGGCGTTGTGGAGGGATGAACCGCCGCGGTCGAGGCGGCGGAGCAGGGCGCGGGCCGTCGTAGTCGCTTCGCCGCGGGTGCCCCGCAGCGTCACGGCGTGGAGCGCTACCTGCCGCAGAATCGGTATGGAGTGGGTGGGGGTCGCCCTGGGCCGCCACGGTGTTGTGGGACGAACGGCCTACTGTGAGCATTCGTAGCCCAATTCAGTTGTTTGGCCCTCGGAGACGTCTAGACTACCACTCGTACCTAGACACGGCCCGCCTCCGGTCAGAGGGATAACCTGGTAGGAGTAGTGCCCGGGGGCGACGCAGATCGTGGTGCTGCTCTGAGGATTCACAATCGTGCTTGTACTCTGTGGTCCATTGAAGAGAACCTGGACCTGGCAAGTACTACAGTTTCGGATATGCACCGCGCTTGAGCACGGGGTTCGTGTCGGCGTCGGGGTGATGGTCGGCGTTCGGGTTGCTGTCGGCGTTGGGGTGGCCGTCGAGGTGGGCGTTGGCGTGCTGCTTGGGGTGCTGGTAGCTGTCGCCGTCGGGCGAGGCGACTGCGCGGCCACCGGGCTGGGCGCGACTAACGAGTGGATCACCGGCAGCAGGGCCGCCGCTATCCCTAGCCGTAGCGCCTCACGCCGCGTCAGCATCGGACGTCCGCGGGGCTGTTCAAGTGGCGCGGCCAGCAGACCTACCTGCTCCAACTGCGCCAGCGTCAACTCTACTAGCCCTTCAGCGTTGGGGATGCCCAACTCGGCTTCCAGGGTGGCCGCCATCTGCTCGGGGCTGGTCTGGCCGTCGCACATCCGCCAGACGCGGGCCGCCGTGGGGTTCAGGGCGTGGACCTGCCTGGCTGACCAGTCGTAGACGCACAGCTCGTCGCCGAGCGGCTCAATGTGCACCGTACGAGACTGGCGTGGGTAGACGGACATGGAAGCCTCTCTTTCAAGTCGATGCTGATTGCTGCTCTGGCTCTCTTAGGCACAAGTGATGGTCACCTGGCCGTTGCCGTTGCGTACACCAGCTGTTGTGCTAGCGTTGGTGGCTGTATTGACGAAGAAGCCAGAGCCGCCCCCGCCGCCACCAGAGCTAGCGGCGTAGACCCCGCCACCCCCACCGCCATAGTAACCTCCACCCCCGCCCCCACCGCGGCCTCCA
>CAZFUK010000801.1:0-2471 GCA_964522005.1 uncultured Anaerolineales bacterium
GTCCGTCGCAACAGCGTTCCCAGCGCCAGAGGGCGCAGAATCATCAGCCCAGCAGGCGTTGTAGCGCCTGGACCGCCTCGCGCGTGGCCCAGGCGTAGGCGTCGGCCTCGGCCAGGGCCAGGTTGATGTCGGGCTGGCGCTCGCCCGCCGCGTCCAGGTCCAGCGCGCCGTCGGCGTCGAGCAGGTCCGCCGCTAACTCGAACACCCGCAGGTGGGTGGCCGGGACGTGGCGCAGGACGGTGACGACAGTCTGCCCCTGCCCCTTGGTCCCGATGCGCTTGCTGAAGGTATACACGGTATCCTCCCCGCGCCGCGTCTCCTTGGTGTCGGCGTTGACCAGTTCGGGGAAGAACTGGCTGAGCTGCTGGCGCACCTCGTCGACGGTGAGCCGGGCGTCAGGGTCGGGGAACTCGCGGCCGTCGTAGCTGAAGATACGAGCCATGGGGAACCTCCTCATCTAGCCGAATAGGGATAGCTGGCCGGCGGGGGCTGGCGCGGGGGGTGGGGGAGTTAGTGTTTCGGGCGCCGAGGGGCCGGCAGGTGGAGGCGCTGCGGGCGCCACGGCAGCGTCCCCTGTCTCCGTCGTCCTTGGTGCAGTGACTGGGCTAGGGGCTGGTCGCGGCTTAGCCTTGGCGGGAGTAGTCGTCGGATAGCGCGGCTGGACGGCCCACCGCGCCTCCGCTTCAGTCAGCAGCGTGGGAACGGCCGCCAGGATGGCGGGGAGGGTCTCAGCCTCCAGGCAGCGCAGGAGGGGATCGCAGCCGTCCGTGCCGAGGGCCAGGATGGCGCGGTAGGTCGAGCCCTCGACCGGTTGCAGGGTGACGACGAGCTTGAGGCCGCGCCGGGTTGGGGTAGACGGTGGGGCAGCCTCTTCGGGCGTCGGCAGGGGCGCCGTCGGTTCGGTTGGGGTCAGGTCAGGGGTATCCATACGGGTGTCTCCTCTCAAGCGGCCCGAGCGGGGCGGGCCAGGGTCGGGTCGTGGAGGGGCATGATGACATGGACATCGTCGGCGAGCGTGTTGCCCACTTCGCGCACCGTCACCGGGCTCTGGGGCGAGGTCCAGGCCAGTTGCACCTGGGTCGCGGTTAGGCTGTCGAGCAGGTCGGTGAGCAGGCGCGTGTTGAGGGCCACGCCTTGCGTCTCCCCCTCGACCGTCGCCGGCAGATGGCTCTCCGCCTCGCCCGTCTCGTCGCCCCGCGCCCGCAGGTGGAGGTAGTCGGTCTCGGCCAGCAGCACGACGGGCCGCGCGTCCCCATGCGCCCCGAACAGGCTGGCGACGCGGATGGCCTGGCGGAAGCTCGCCGTGGCGAGCGTCACCTGGGTGCGCCAGGCTGTGGGGATGAGCGGGCCGATGTCGGGGAAGCGGCCGTCAATGAGCCGGGTGAAGAGCCGCGTGCTGTTGACGAGGAGATAGAGGCCGCGTACCTCGGGAGTCAGCATCAGGCGGACGCTCGCGCCCTCGCCCAGCAGCCGGCTGAACTCGGCCACGGCGCGAACGGGGACGAGGAGCTGTTGGGACGCGCCGCCCGCCTCGGCCAGACGGGTCCGGGCCAGGCGGAAGCCGTCGGCGGCGGTCAGGGTCAGGCCCTCGGCGCCGAAGTCGAACAGGACGGCGGTGAGGACCGGGCGGCTGGTGTCGCGCGAGGCAGCGAAGCTGACGCGGTTGAGCGCGGCCTGGAGCCGTTTGGCGTCCAGGTCGAAGGCCCAACCGGGGTCGGGGGTCGGCAGGGTGGGATACTCGGCGGCCGGCAGGGAGGCCAGGCGGGCGGTGGATCGGCCACAGGCGGCCTGCAAGCGCTGGCTGGCCGGGTCGAGGGTCAGCCGCAGAGGCTCGGCGGGGAGTTGAGCCACGTACTCGCCGAGCAGGTGGGCGGGCGTCGCGGCCTGGCCTGCCGTCTGTACCTGCGCGGCGATGGTCAGCTCGACGCCGAGGTCGCCGTCGGTGGCGGTAAGGGTCAAGCCGTGCGGGCCGGCGTCGAGGCGGACGGTCTGGAGGATGGGGAGCGCGGCCTTGGTGGGGGCGACGCGGGTGATGAGCCGCAGGGCGCGGTTGAGGCTGGATTGGTCCACGGTCAGGTCCATACAGGTACCTCCTCAAGAAAGGGGCGGAGCCCTCGAGGGCTCCGCTGGGCAACGGAGAATCACCTGCTCCCTGTGACGGGGTCCCAGGTTGAGGGCGACTGTACGTAGAAGTCCTCACAGAAGGCGAGGTTGACGTCAGCAGCTGGCGTCGAAGAAATGGGCAACTAAGGAGCGGGCCGAGTTGCGGATGTGGTTAAGGGCATCGTCAACTCGCTTGGGGCGTACAAGGCACAGTGTCATCTCTCCCTAGTTTGACGTTCCCCATGGAATGCGGTAAACTTCTTGTGCTAAACCCGTAGAATGTTGTCTCGTGGCCTGATAACAGCGGATTATGCGGGTATTTCGTGGTAGGATCGGAATAGCCAGTATTGTGACAGGAGCACACGATC
>CAZFUK010000802.1:0-2468 GCA_964522005.1 uncultured Anaerolineales bacterium
CGCGCCCGTCCCCGACAGCCACGCCCACGCCGCCCATCCGCCAGTTGACCGAAGGCGGCTGCTGCGTCGCCCCCTCCTGGTCGGCCGACGGGACGAAGGTGATCTTCCTGGACCGGCCCGCCCCGGATGCCCCCACGGGCTACTACGCGGTGGACACGACCCGGCCCGGTGCGACGCCGGAACTGTTCCAACGGCGCATCGAGTCCTGGACGGGCGACTTCAAGTACATCATCACGCGCGGGGATGGGTTCGCCACCGTCGAGCGTGTCCAGGACGGTCAGAAGTTCCGCATCAACACGGGCCGCTGTAGCGTCTCACAGCCGACGGGCTGCAACGTCAGCCTCTCGCCGGACCGGGCGCAGGTGTCGTGGGCGGTCACCGTCGAAGCCACCGGCCCCTTCGAGCAGCGCCGCACGCGGCTGTGGGTCGCCAACCTGGACGGCAGCAACGCCCGCATCGTCGCCGACGTGTTCAGCACGCGGGCCGGCTCCGGCTGGTTCCCCGACAGCCGCCGCCTGCTGCTGACCGGCCGCGCGAACCTGAACAGTCAGGACATCTTCATCAGCGTCCTGGACCTAGCGACGGGCAAGCAGACCGAACTGGTGCGCGGCGAGCGCATCAATCGCGGCGCGCTCTCGCCGGACAGCGAGTGGCTGATCTACTCGATCCAGTTCCATCAGAAGGAAGACCTGAACGGTCTGTGGCTCATCAAGACCGACGGGAGCGAGCAGCGCAAGCTGCCGTTCTTCGGCCCACAAGCCTGGCGCGCGCCGGGCAAAATCGTCTACGTGCCCCTGGCTGAGGCCGCCGACGTTCACCAGTTCTGGGAGTACGACGTGGCGACCAACACCAGCCGCCCGCTGACCGACCCGCAGACCGCGCCGCTCAAGATCGCCAACGGCGACTGGGCGCTATCGCCCGACGGCAACCGCGTCGTCTACGTCGAAGCCCGTGACCGCAATCTGTGGCTGTTGGACCTGAAGAACTAAGGGGCTAAGTTGCGGCGCATCAGCAGCCATGCTATAATCAGGGCTGTCGCGGGCAGACCGCCCGCCGCTCTTGCCCCCGTCGTATAGGAGATGCCCATCGTGGACACATCGAGCCGTCCGACCTCGCCCGCCAGCGCCACGACGAGTTATACCAACGCCGTCCCAGAGCCAGCCTCGGCGGGCGGCATGAGTCGGGGCCAGCAAATCGGCATCGGCCTCGGCGTGGTCGTCGTCCTTGTCGGAGCCTGTGCCTTCCTCTACTGGCTCAGCACCCTGGGCGCGCTCCACGTCCTGCGCGACCTGCTCATCATTTTCCTGGCCTTCGAGTCCATCCTCGTCTTTGTCCTGCTGGCCTGGCTCATCCTCCAGGTGCAGTCCCTGGTGGAGTACGTCAACACCGAGGTCAAGCCCATCCTTGGCTCGGTCCAGGAGAGCGTGACCACGGTCCAGACGACGACTAGCTTCCTGCAAGAGTCGGTGGTCCAGCCGGTCATCAAGTTCCAGGCCGCCACCGCCGGCCTCGTCCAGGCCGCCCGCACCCTCACCGGCCGTCCCGGCGGCTCCACCAAACGCCGCGCGTAACTCCAAGACTATAGACCTGACAGGTTTCAGTAAACCTGTCAGGTCTGTTCATTCTCGCCCCTTCTCGCTTGGCGACCGCTACACACCATTGTATAATTGGCCCTCCCCCCTCCCCAGGAGGTCCACTATGCCCACTCGTCCCAGCGGCACCGTCACCTTCCTCTTCACCGACATCGAGGGCAGCACCCGCCTCTGGGAGGAGGCCCCCGACGCCATGCGCCTCGCCCTCGCCCGCCACGACACCCTCCTGCATCAGGCCATCGAAGCCCACGCCGGCCACGTCTTCAAGACCGTCGGCGATGCCTTCTGCGCCGCCTTTGACACCGCCCCCACCGCCCTCGCCGCCGCCCTCGCCGCCCAGCGTGCGCTCAGCGCCGACGGAGGACCAACGACGGAGGGCGAAAATCAAGGCTTGGTCCTTGGTCCTTCGTCCTTGGTCCTGAAGGTGAGGATGGCTCTCCACACCGGCCTGGCCGAGGAACGCGACGGCGACTACTTCGGCCAGCCCCTCAACCGCGTCGCCCGCCTCATGGCCGCCGCCTCGGGTGGTCAGGTCCTCCTCTCCCAGGCCACCTATGAACTCGTGCGCGACCATATCGGACGAGCAGACCTGACGGGTCTTCAAGGGCTAGCAGGTCTAGACCTCCGCGACCTGGGCGAGCACCGCCTCAAGGACCTCATCCGCCCTGAGCGCGTCTACCAGCTTGTCGCACAGGGGCTGCCCGCCGACTTCCCGCCCATCAAGAGCCTCAGCACTCACCCCAACAACCTGCCCGCCCAGCCCACCGCCCTCCTCGGCCGCGAGGCGGAGACGCGACAGGTCACGTCTCTCCTCCAAGGGTCGAACACGCGCCTGGTTACGCTCACCGGCCCCGGCGGCACGGGCAAGACGAGGCT
>CAZFUK010000803.1:0-2467 GCA_964522005.1 uncultured Anaerolineales bacterium
GGCCAGATCTTCATGGAGTCGGACCTGTTCAACGCTGGTATCCGCCCCGCCATCAACACCGGTCTGTCGGTGTCGCGCGTGGGGGGTGAAGCCCAGACGCGCGCCATGAAGCAGGCCGCCGGCCGCATGAAGGGCCAGTTGGCCCAGTACCGCGACCTGGCCGCCTTCGCCCAGTTCGGCTCGGACCTGGACCCAGTGACCAAGCGCCAGTTGGAGCGCGGCGCGCGGCTGGTCGAGGTGCTCAAGCAGCCGCAGTACTCGCCGCTGTCCCTCGGCCAGGAGGTCGCCATCCTGTATGCCGTCAACAACGACTTCCTGGACGACGTGCCGGTGCCGCTGGTGACGCGCTGGGAGGCCGACTTCCACCAGTTCCTCGACGCCAGCTACCCGTCGCTGATCTCGGCCATCGAGGCGGACAAGCGGCTGTTCGACCCGAAGGCCGGCGCGGACGCCTCGCCCACGGTCCAGCAGTTGCGCGCCGCCCTGACCCAGTTCAAGGCGCAGTGGCAGCCGCCACAGTAATGCGTAATACGTATTTCGTAGTGCGTATTTCGTAGTCCCTGGTCTGAAATACGAAATACGCATTACGCACTACGCCCCAGGAGGCCCTGTGGCTAACGCCCGCGAGATTCGACGCCGTATCCGCAGCGTCAAAAACATCAAGCAGATTACCAAGGCGATGGAGACGGTGGCGGCCTCCAAGATGCGCCGCGCCCAGCAGCAGACCCTCGCCACCCGTCCCTACGCCCTGAAGGCTTATGAAGTCCTCGGCTCGTTGGCGCGGCAGACGGCGGGCGGCGTCGTCCCGCACCCGCTACTCGAACCGCGCCCGGAGCGCAACGTCGCCCTCATCCTGATCACCGCTGACCGTGGCCTGGCCGGCTCGTTCAATTCCAACATGATCCGCGAGGCCATCCGCTGGATGCGCGAGCAGTCGGGCAACGTCAGCGTCATCACCGTCGGGCGCAAGGGCCGCGACTTCATGCTGCGCGTGGGCCGCAACATCCGCGCCGAGTTCACGCCGGTCCCCGACCCGCCCAGCCTGGCGACGGCGCTGCCCGTCGCCCGCATCGCCATCGAGGACTACCTCAAGGGCGAGCTAGATGCCGTCTACCTGGGCTACACCGACTTCCAATCGGTACTGCGCCAGGTGCCCGTCATCAAGCGCCTGCTGCCCATTGAGCCGGTCTGGGCCGACCAGAAGCCGGCCACGATTGACTACATTTACGAACCGACGCCCGAAATGGTCCTCGACGCGGTGCTACCGCGCCTGACCGAGATGCTGGTCTACGAGGCCATCCTGGAGTCGGTCGCCAGCTTCTACAGCGCCCAGATGGTCGCCATGCGCAACGCCAACGACGCGGCGGGCGAACTGATTGACGCCTTGACCCTGACGTATAACAAAGCCCGCCAGGAAGGGATCACCCGCGAATTGTTAGACATTGCGGGTGGGGCAGCCGCGCTGGAACAGGCGCGAGGGTAATAGCGGACGGATGACGCAGGACCGAGGACGGAGGGGATTCGGTCTTCCGTCGCCCGTCCTCCGTCGAGTACCAGGAGGTTTACATGGCAGTGGCTCAACCAACGACGAACCAGCCGGCCGGCCAGAAGGTGCGCGGCCGAGTGATTCAGATTATCGGCACCGTGGTGGACTGCGAGTTTCCCGAGGACCAACTGCCTGAGATTTACGACGCCATCGAAGTCATCAGCGATGACGGCCGGCGGGTCGTCTGCGAGGTCCAGACGCACATGGGTAACAACATGGTGCGTAGCGTCGCCATGACGACGACGGACGGCCTGCGGCGCGGCATGGACGCCGAGGCGACGGGTGAGCCGATCCGCGTGCCGGTCGGCCCCTCGACCCTGGGCCGCATCTTTGACGTGCTGGGCAACCCCATTGACGAGAAAGGCCCGGTCGAGGCCGAGACCTACTATTCCATCCATCGCCCGGCGCCCCCGCTGGTGGACCAGATTACCAAGACCGAAGTCTTCGAGACGGGCCTGAAGGTCATTGACCTCATCGCCCCCTTCACCAAGGGTGGCAAGACGGGCGTGTTCGGCGGTGCGGGCGTCGGCAAGACGGTCACCATCGCCGAACTCATCCGCAACATCGCCGCCGTTCACTCCGGCTACTCTGTGTTCGCCGGGGTGGGGGAACGCACCCGCGAGGGCACCGCGCTCTACGGCGAAATGCAGGAGTACGGCGTCATTGGCTCGACGGTCATGATCTTCGGCCAGATGAACGAGCCGCCCGGCGCGCGGCTGCGTGTCGGCCTGACCGGCGTGACCATGGCCGAGTACTTTCGCGACGAAGGCCGCGACGTGCTGCTGTTCATTGACAACATCTTCCGCTTCGTGCAGGCCGGCTCCGAAGTGTCAGCGCTCCTGGGCCGCATGCCCAGCGCCGTCGGTTACCAGCCGACCCTGGCCACGGAGATGGGCGCGCTCCAGGAGCGCATCACCTCCA
>CAZFUK010000804.1:0-2461 GCA_964522005.1 uncultured Anaerolineales bacterium
TCGAGAAGGCACGAATGTTGTCCTCCTAGCGCCGGATGTCGCGCGCTTCTTCCCCACTGAGGACTCGGTCAATGAGGCGCTCCGCCTCGTCATCCGCCTGACTCAGATTACCAAAGCCTCTTGATCCTTCAGTCTACCTGCCCCTTGGCCCCGAATTCAACGAAAAGGCTAGTCTGCGTCATCGTCCTCGTCGCCCTCTTGCATCTCTCTCAACAGAGCTTCGCCCAGATAGCGATCATGTTCCTCCGCCCAGGGGACACCACCACTGTCAAAGACGCCGATAAAACGCGCTATGGGGTCATCGGCCAATACGTCCCGCTCTGTATCCATCGCATCGTGCTCGCTGGATGGACGCGAAGGGGGGGTAGGCCGGCGCTCGCGCTCGCGCAGGAACAGGGCGAAGTCGAGGATTTCGGCCTGACGGGTCGGGGATAGCTCGCGGAGCACCGCTAACACCTGGGCTTCAATCGGTTGCGCGCTCATGGGTCTCACCTCCTGAGTCTGGCTGTCTCCATTATAGGGCGGCGGAGGGCCACAGTCAACGGCCTGTCCTCCGTCCTCGTAGTTGACAGTCCCCCAAGGGGGGGATAAACTTCGGGTCTGAGAACAGACCACACAGGGAGACTGAGGATGGCCTACAGCGACTTCACCCTAGACACTGTCCAATCCACCTTCGGCCTCGCCATCGCGCCAGGTGACCTAACACCTCATGTTCAGCCCTACTCCGTGCCTGGTTGGCTGCGGGACGCCCTCGCGCGGGGTGAGGCGCTCGCGTTCATCAGTGAGAAATCTCGTTCCGAGTTTATTGTTGTTCCCGTTTTACTGGCCGTGCGCGAGATGAGCCAGGGCCAGATCAATATCTATTCCGGCCAACGTCTCGACGTTGCGCCTCAGTTGAACCTCGTCGGTGAGTGCGACTTCATCCTGGCCCTGACGCCGCCGATCCCCGTCCTGCAAGCGCCCATCGCCGCCGTGGTCGAGGCCAAGAAAAATGACATTGAGAGCGGGCTGGGGCAATGCGCGGCGCAGATGGTCGGCGCGCAGATGTTCAACCAGCAGCGTGGGGCAGGCATAGCGACCGTCTTGGGCTGCGTAACGACCGGTGAGACGTGGCAGTTTCTCAAACTAGAAGACAGGCGCCTGACCCTTGACAGCCAGCGTTACTACATCAATGATCTCCACACCCTGCTGGGCGTCTTCCACACGCTGATCACGGAGTTTATCACTGCCAGCCAGGCGGCATGACAGCTCGCGCCAGAATCCCCCTTTACAAACACCCGTCTCCCTCAGTATAATGGGAAGCGAGATCATCCAGGCTCGATGTACTCAAAGGAGACGGCTATGGCAGAGCGCGAGGACTGCATGCGCTGTGGGGGCACGGGCTACCTCGGGGCTGAAAAGTGCCCCATCTGCAAGGGGAAGGGGTACGTCCTGGTCAGGGATGTCCAGGACGCGGACGAGGAATGGGAGGACGAAGACGAGGAGTTCGAGGACGAGGACGAGGAGTTCGAGGACGAGGACGAGGAGTGGGACGAGGACGACGAGGACTGGGAGGACGACGAGGAGTTCGAGGAGGACGAGGGCGACGAGTAGGGCAACGGGGCCAGCCGATGAGCCGGGCCTCGCCCACGCACACAGTTGAATAGTCCACAGCAGCGCCGCCTGCGTCAGCCGAGGCAGGCGCTTTTTGGTGTCCGACGTTAGCGCTCCAGCCAGCCCAACGCCTTGCCGAGTTCAACGACGATGAGCACGCTGCTGGCGACGAGGGTGGAGACCAGCCAATCCAACGGGCGCATGGGCAGCGTGTCGAAGGCGGCCTGGAGCGCCGGCACGTAGATCACCAGGGCGTGCAGCCCGACCGAGAGGGCAATCGCGCCCCACAGCCAGCGGTTGCCGAAGAAGCCGAGGCGGAAGATGCTCTGCCGACCACTGCGCGAGTTCAGGGCGTTGAAGCACTGGAACAGCATCAGCGTGGTGAAGGCGACGGTGCGGGCGAAGTCGGCGGCGTGGGCCGCGTCGGTGGGCGGTTGGAGCACGGTCAGCAGGCCGCCCGGATAGTAGGCCTCCAGAATGCCTAGCGTCCCGACCATCATGACCACGCCGACGAGGCCAATGAAGGTCCACATGCGGCGTGGGATGACCGGCTCGTTGAGGGCGCGGGGCGGACGCTGCATGATGTCGCCCGCGCTCGGGTCCACGCCGAGGGCCAGGGCGGGCGCGCCGTCGGTGACCAGGTTGATCCACAGGATTTGCGCCGTCAGGATGGGCAGGAAAGCGGTCCCGCCGGGCAAGATAAAGCCCAGCGCGCCGGCCAGCATGATGCCGATGAACATGGTGAGGACTTCGCCGGCATTGGAACTGAGCAGGTAGCGGATGAACTTGCGGATGTTGTCGAAGATGGCGCGGCCCTCGCCGATGGCCGCGACGATGGTGGCGAAGTTGTCGTCGGTGAGGACCATGT
>CAZFUK010000805.1:0-2458 GCA_964522005.1 uncultured Anaerolineales bacterium
AGGAGACGCTGAGACGCTGGGCCGCCGGATCGCTCCTACCCGGTTGAACATGCCGCACATCCTGCGCCAGCCGTTGGACCTGGAGCAGATAGCCTCGAATCTCCTGGAGGGGATGGCGCACGCGCGGGTGACGCAGCCCATCCGGCAGGCTGGGGTCGGTCGCCACCGCGTCGAGCAGGTCGTGCACCAGGTTCTCCAGTTGCAACACCGTGGGCACAATCGCCTCGACACCGCGCCGGCCGCCCTCGTGGACCAGCCGGGGCGCTTCGTCCGACGCAAAGCTGACAATCCAGGACATGAGTTCCTCGACCAGCATGCGCCGCCCGGTCCGCGTGTTGAAGCTCGCCACCTGGCGCTCGGCCGAGCCGACAAACACCGAGTCCATCGCCGCGTAGACCTCGTCCACCGACTCGGCGACGACGGACAGCGCGCGCGACAGCAGGGTCAGCCGCGTGCCCAGATCGCGTCCGTACCACCGATCACGGAAGTACTCCCAACTCGCCCGCAGCGAAACAATGTAGTCCTGGAGCACAATAAAGTTGGTGACGTTGGTCTCCTCTTCGAGCGTGTTGACCCGGTTCTGGTACAGGCCGAGGACGTGCTGGAGATAGCCGAGCTTGCCGTCCCGAACCGTCTCGCCGCCGAGGCTGGTGGTCTCCTGGTTGAGCAGCAGTTCGAAGAGCGTGTCCACGCGCTGGATGCGCGGGCCGCCCTCGACGCCTAGCTCGTTGACCAACTCGCCCAACTGGCCCTGCACGATGGCCCGCGCCGCGTCGGCTTCCTCCGGGTCATAGTCGGGCCGCAGCGGGAACAGGCCGCCGAGGAGGGGCAAGGAACTGTCCAGCGCCTCGCGCGCCCGGCTGTAGAGGCTGGCCTGCGCGCCCGTGACCCCGCCGCCCAGGTCGGTCTGCCCGGCGTAGCTGCGCGGCGTCCACGTCCACACCGTGTGGCCTTCCACCGCCTGCAACTGGAACGACTGGTTCAGGGCCACCAGGAAGGAGCGCGTATCGTTGGGCTTGGGCAGCCGGCCCAGCACCTCGCGCAGCGCGTTGTCCACCGTGCGCTTGATGGGCAGCGCGCCGGGCACGGCCGGCGGGGCGGCCGGCGCGGGCGTGACCATCATATCGGTCGTCAGAATCGGATACGACGCCAGGTTGTCCACCGACGCGCCGATGCCCTTGATGGAGAAGCGCTGGCCCTCGTCCGACGTGACCTCCTCGAATTCCTGGAGACCGCGCCCGATATAGAGGCGGGTCTGCTCCAGGCGCAGGCGGCACTGGACCATGTCGGCCGTGTCACGCGTCGGGTCGGCGTAGGACGCCTGGAAGTGGTCGTAGATGGGCGTCAGCCGGGCCTGGCTGTCCCGGAACCGTGTGGCGGCCCGCCGGAACAGGTCCAGCGCCGACTGGGGCGGATTCTGCGCCGCCCAGTCAAGGGGCAACTGACCCAGGTCGCGCTCCAACTGCGACTGCTCGGCAAAGCAGCGACCGATAATCGGGCGGACCGACTGCCCGGCCGGCGGGGGGGGGAGCAGAGTGAAGTCGGGAGGGTCTACCGCCGGGTCAACTTGATTGCCCAGGAAGCTCCGCCGGGGATCGCCCCTCGGCAGGGACTCCGCCAGGGCGTTGAAGGCGGACACCAGGTCCCGCCACTGCTGCGCGAGGCTAGCGTAGGAATTCTCGACTAATTCGTAGAGCATGGTCTGCACTCCTTCCGGACGTTAAATGGAGGCGCGGGCCGGCGATGGGATTAAGCGGACGCAGTTGTCGTGGAAGGAGCAGACTTAGGCACGGCCCTGTCACCGCCAAGCTCCCTTGCCAGGAGGACCACCTCTTCGTCAAGCCTCCTCGACAAGCGCGACAGTTTGTTGGTAATAGCGTCGAGGTCACCGATTTCGTCACTATCCGCGCTGCCTGGGAAGTCCCTTCCACGCCGCTCGGCTTCCTTTTTCGAGGCGCCGGCCGAGTTCTTAAGGTTCTCGATCACCTGCTTGTACTCCCCAAGCTTGCGGCCCGCCTGTTGCTGGGCCTCCGCCATAAACCGGTCTACTTCCGCCTTGGTCCTGGCAGCGTCCACCGCCTCCTCCTGGCGCTTCAGCCAACGTTGCATGTCCTCGGCGCCGGCCGCGACTTCCTGCAAGCGCAGTACATACGGCATGCCGAGCTTCTGCCCCAGCGGGTCATGCAAGACCTCTCTCAAACTCCTGAGGCTCTCGTTGGTCGCTCCAGAGACGGACCCAAACCGGACCTTCACTGCATTAAGAACCCTCGTGGCCTTCTTCTTGTCCTCCTGGGTCGGCGCCGGCTCAGACTTCGGTGACATCTGGTCGAGGAGTTGCTGCCCAATGTCACGCAGACTATTGACTGCTTCGCTCCCCTTGTTCTCCACCTCGTGGAGGCGCTGGTCCAGCTTATTCGTGGTGGTCTCCACGGTAGATAGCCGCTTGCCCTGGTCCCCC
>CAZFUK010000806.1:0-2457 GCA_964522005.1 uncultured Anaerolineales bacterium
TGGACCGTGTCGTGTTCGCCTACAGCGACGTGCCCCACGAACTCGTCATGCACCGCGCGTCGGCGGCGCGGGCGGCGGGCGCGGACTTCTGCCTGCTCGGCCCCAAGAGCACGCTGCTCCAGTCCAGCCGTCCCGTCATCGCCGTGTGCGCCGTCCGCACTGGCAGCGGCAAGAGCCAGACGAGCCGGCGCGTCGTCCAACTCTTACGTGAAGCGGGCCAGCGCGTCGTCGCGGTGCGCCACCCCATGCCCTACGGCGACCTGGCCGCCCAGGCCGTCCAACGCTACGGCGACTACGCCGACCTGGACCGCCACCACTGCACACTGGAGGAGCGCGAGGAGTTCGAGCCATACCTGGACCTGGGCGCCGTTATCTACGCCGGCGTGGACTACGGGCGCATCCTGGCGCAGGCCGAAGCCGAGGCCGACATCATCGTCTGGGACGGCGGCAACAATGACCTGCCCTTCTACCAGCCCGACCTGCACATCGTCGTGGCCGACCCGCTGCGGCCCGGCCATGAACTACGCTATCATCCCGGCGAGACCAACTTCCGCGCCGCCGATGTCATCGTCATCAACAAGGAGAACACGGCCTCGTTCGACCAGATTGACGAGGTGCGGCGCAACGCCCGCGCCCTCAACCCGGACGCGATTATCGTGGACGCCGCCTCGGTCATCACCGCCGACCGCCCCGACCTGGTGCGGGGGCGGCGTGTCGTCGTGGTCGAAGACGGGCCGACGCTGACCCACGGCGAGATGAGCTATGGCGCGGGCTACATCGCCGCCGAGATGTGGGACGCGGCCGAGATCGTCTCCCCCGTTCCCTACGCCGTCGGCTCCATCCGCGCGGTCTACGAGACGTATCGCCAGACACGGGACGTGCTGCCGGCGATGGGCTACAGCGTGGAGCAAATCGCGGAGTTGGAAGCCACCATCGCCCGCATGCCGGTGGACGCCGTGGTCCTGGGCACGCCGATTGACCTGCGGCGCGTCATGCACATCGCGCAGCCCGTGGTGCGGGTGGGCTACGAACTGGAGGAGTTGGGCGAGCCGACGCTGGCGCAGATCATCCAACAGCGCCTTGTCGCCGCATAAACAGGCCCCCGATACCCTTGAGGGCATCGGGGGCCTGCGTTGATGCGCTAGCGCGACTCAGGCGTGATAGGCTCGGCCGTCAGGTCCGCGAAGACACTCCGCGCGAGGCGGACCTGTGGCGTATGCTCGGCGAGGGCGCGGTAGCGGACGCGGAGCAAGGTTCCCTTCTCGGCGGCCCGCGCGTCGCCCAACTGCGTGGCGACGTACTCCACCCGGCCCGCCGTCTCATCGGCGCGATTGATGACCACGGCGAGTGCCTGGGTGTCCAGCACATCCCCCGCCTCGGCCACCGCATCCCCCTGGCCGACCAACACCGCCACGTGGGAGTCGTACTCCAGGGCGATGTCGGCGGCGGCCAGGTTCTGCGCGCCGGCCACCCGCACCTCGACCACGTACTCCTCGCCTGCCTTGACCTTATCAGGCCCGGCCAGCGTGACCTGGAACCGCTCGCCGGGCCGCTTGGCCGCCTCGGCCTCGGCCTGTTTCTGCGCGCCCGCCTGCCACGGCTGGACGCCCTCGGCGCCGTAGTTCGTGCCCACCATTGTCAGGTCAAACAGGTCCACCTCGCCGTTGCCGTTGATGTCAGCCCGTCGGTCGTTCGGTGGCCGCAAGCCGTAATTAGCGCCCAACAGGACAAGGTCAACCAGATTGACTTTAAGGTCACCGTTGGTGTCCCCGCCCAACAGACGCACATCCGGGCTGGTGTTCACCTGGCCGGTCGTCGGGTTGATCGTGGTGGCGCTGGGTAGATAGCCCGCCATGCTGGCCTGCAAGAGAGTCGTACCGGTGGGGCCGGTCAGGCTGTACTGGCCGTTGATGGCGGTCACCGTCCTATAGTTGTAGGCGCTGTTGGCGACGGTCGCGTCGCTGTCGTTGGTGCGCCCCTGGAGGTCCACCTTGCCCGTGATGGCCGTGGCTCGGTAGAGGTTCACGTAGACATCCTCTGGGTCTTCCGGCCAGTACCAGAACTGGAAGCGGACGCGGTCCGTCGCGCTGGCCTGGAAGTAGTCAATGGCCGGGTCCGTGTCGTTGGGCGCATGGATGGGCAGAATCGTCGCCAGCTCCGCCTGCGTGTCGTAGACCGCCTGGCAGCCTCGATACGCCAGGCGCGTTGCCTGCGCCTCCCAGTCGCTGGTCAGGAGATAGTACTGGCCGGCCGGCAGACGGATGTCGGTGAACTGGTCCGGGAAGGTATGGAACTGCTCGACGCTCCACACCGCCGGGGCGGTCGCCGGACGCTGCCAGGGGACCTCGCGCAACTCACCGGAGAAACGCGGCTCGACCGACTCGGCGTTCAGCCGGGCGTTGAGCGCGCCGACACCCCGGAAGGGTCCGAGGCAGCGCGCCAGGTCGCTGTTGACCG
>CAZFUK010000807.1:0-2455 GCA_964522005.1 uncultured Anaerolineales bacterium
CGAGCCGACCTATTGGTACGCGCCCATCGTCGCCGACGCCGAAGCCGGGTTCGGCGGCGTGCTGAACGCCTTTGAGCTGATGAAGGGGATGATCGAGGCCGGCGCGGGCGGCGTCCACTTCGAGGACCAGCTCGCCGCTGAGAAGAAGTGCGGCCACCTGGGCGGCAAGGTCCTCATCCCCACCTCCCAGTTCGTCCGCATGCTCAAGTCGGCCCGCCTGGCCGCCGACGTCATGGACGTGCCCACCATCCTGGTCGCCCGCACCGACTCGCTCGGCGCGAATCTGCTGACCAGCGACGTGGACGACTACGACAAGCCGTTCACCACGGGCGAGCGCACCGTGGAGGGCTACTACTACGTCAAGCCCGGCCTGGATGCGGCCATCGCGCGCGGCCTGGCCTACGCGCCCTACGCCGACCTGCTGTGGTTCGAGACCTCGCACCCCGACCTGCACGAGGCCAAGCTCTTCGCCGACGCCATCCACGCCAAGTTCCCCGGCAAGATGCTGGCCTACAACTGCTCGCCGTCCTTCAACTGGCAGCACTTCGACGACGAGACCACCTGGAGCTTCCAGCGCGAACTCGGCCGCATGGGCTACAAGTTCCAGTTCATCACCCTGGCCGGCTGGCACAGCATCAACTACCACGCCTTCGAGCTGGCCCACGCCTACGCCCGCGAAGGCATGCTGGCCTACACGCGGCTCCAGGCCCGCGAGTTCTCCGCCGAGTCCGACGGCTACACCGCCACCCGCCACCAGAGCGAAGTCGGCGTCGGCTACTTCGACGAGGTCGCCCAGGTCGTTTCAGGCGGCAAGTCCTCGACCACCGCGCTCCACGGCTCGACCGAGGAAGAGCAGTTCCAACACTAGACTTTACCCTGCACCTCCACAGTTGTCACAAACCTCCGCGGCCGACCGGCTGCGGAGGTTTGCGTTGTACGCCTGTTGCGTTTCTGTCTCTTTGAGCCTAAGATAGACCTGTCGTGCTCTTCTAACCAGAGATAAATCCCCAGGGGGTCACAATGAAGTACGCGCAATCGCTGAGTCGAGTCTGGGTCGCGGTCGGCTTCATGTTCACCCTGGCGGTGGGTCTAGCCTCGGGCCAGGCGGCCCAGCCCCTGCGGCCCGCCGACGCGGCCATAGCCCCCACCCTCCTCTACCCCGTCGGCGGTGAGACGCTCGACGCCGGTAGCCCTGTCCCCATCATCTGGGACACCAACGGCGCCTCAGAAGGCACGACCTACCGAGTCGAAGTCACCAACACCTGCCGCGCCTCGGCCGACTTCTTTGACGATGTCGAGGGCGGCGTCAACGGCTGGACGTTCAGCCATGTCGGGGGTGAGACTGACTGGGGCATTGCGTTCGACCTCGCCCATAGCCCCTCTCAAAGCTGGCTCGCTTTAAGCCCCGACACGGTCAGCGACATGGTCTTGGTCAGCCCGGCCTTCCGGGTGAGCCAGGGGGCTATTCTCTCCTTCTGGCATTATTATGAGTTGGAAGGTTGGTTCGATGGGGGCGTGGTCGAGATTCGGCCCCAGGGAGCGCAGACCTGGACCGACCTCGGCCCCCTGATGCTGCAAAATGGCTATACCGAGCAAATAACGACGGGGACCGGTAGCCCCATTGCCGGCCGGCAGGCCTTTACCGGCGTCTCGGACGGCTGGGTTGAGACCCAGGTAGACCTGGCCGGCTACACCGGGCAGACGGTGCAGATCAGGTTTCGCCAGGCGACCGATGAGGGCGTTGCCAACTTCGGCTGGGCCGTGGACGACATCCTGGTGGGACGCCAGTCGTGGTCCCTGGTGGGGGTCTCCGCGCCCGGCGCGAGCAGCCTGACCTGGACCGCGCCCACCACGCCCGGCGACGATTACTGTCTGCGGGTGCGCGGTGAGGCGGCTGGTCTGGACCCATCGGCCTGGAGCAGCGGCGCTCCGTTTGCCATCACGGGCGCCACCACACCGGCCACCCCCACCCGCACGGGAACGCCGCCGACCCCGACCCGGACGCCGGCTGTCTCGTCCACGCCGACCCGCACGCCCTCCCCCACCCAGACAAGACCGACGCCGACGCGTACCCCGACCGTCACGCGAACGTCGTCTCCGTCCCTCCTGACCCCCACCCCAACGATGACGGGCGAACCAGGCGCTGACCTAGATGGGGGCGTCATCTTCATGGGCGACCGAGTGACGGGCCGGATCAACGAGAACGCTGATACCGACGTCTTCACCTTTAGCGGCCTCGCCGGGCAGTCGGTGCGGGTCGAGGTGAATGCCCTATCCCTGGGCCTCAATCCGGCGGTGACGCTGTTCTACGGCACGCAGGTCATCCACAATGACGACGCGGCGGGTGAACCCAACTCTCGTATCGAGGTGTTCCAACTGCCGGTCACGGGAACGTATAAGATGCTCGTGGCGTCCTCCCTCAGCGCGTCGAGCGGCGACTATGAGTTACTGCTGA
>CAZFUK010000808.1:0-2449 GCA_964522005.1 uncultured Anaerolineales bacterium
TGGTCGCCATGAAGCGCGGCGACGAGCCGATGTTCCAGGAAGAGACCGACGAGCATGCTCGCGGCGAGTGGCGCGTCATCACCAACAGTTGACGGAGGACGATGGACGGAGGACGGACGCCGGGCGCTGTCCTCCGTCCTCTACGCTTCGTCCTTGAAAACTAGTGCTTGAAAGGAACCTTGTTCATGGCTAACATCTTCTACGACCGCCACGCCGATATGGGGTATCTCGACGGCAAGACGGTCGCCGTGATTGGGTACGGGTCGCAGGGGCACGCCCACGCCCTGAACCTCAAGGACAGCGGGGTGGACGTGGTGGTCGGTCTGCCGGAGAGCAGCCGCTCGCGCGCCAAGGCCGAGGCCGACGGGCTGCGGGTAGCGACGGTGGACGAGGCCGTCCGTCAGGCCGACATCGTCATGATGTTGACCCCCGACGTGCCCATGGCTCGCATCTACCGCGAGAATGTCGCGCCGAACCTCAAGCCGGGCGCCATGCTCATGTTCGCCCACGGCTTCGCCATCCGCTTCGGCACCATCCAGCCGCCCGACAATGTGGATGTGACTATGATTGCCCCCAAGGCTCCCGGCCACCGCGTCCGCGAGGTCTACCAGGATGGCGGCGGCGTGCCCTCCCTCATCGCCGTTTACCAGGACGCCACCGGCTCGGCCTTCCAGAAGGCGCTGGCCTACGGCTCGGCCATTGGCAGCGGCCGCGCGGGCATCGTCGAGACGACCTTCGCCGAGGAGACGGAGACCGACCTGTTCGGCGAGCAGGCCGTGCTGTGCGGCGGCGTGTCGGCGCTGGTCCAGGCCGGGTTTGAGACGCTGGTCGAGGCGGGCTATCAGCCCGAAATCGCCTACTTCGAGTGCCTGCACGAGCTGAAGCTCATTGTGGACCTGATCTACCAGGGCGGCCTGAGCTACATGCGCTACTCGGTCTCCGACACGGCCGAGCACGGCGACTACACCGGCGGGCCGAGGGTCATCAGCGAGGCGACCCGCGAGGAGATGCGGCGGATGCTCGAAGACATCCAGACCGGCCGCTACGCCCAGATGTGGCTCAAGGAGAACGAGGACGGCCGGCCCTTCTTCAACGCCGAGCGTGAGCGCCAGGCCAACTCCCAGATCGAGCAGGTGGGCTACCGCCTGCGGTCCATGATGCCCTGGCTCAACCCCAAGGTCAGCCCGCTGGTGAGGGTCGAGGAACCCGCGCCGGTCGGTTGACGGAAGACGGAAGACGGAAGATCGAAGACTAAAGATTGATGATGAAGGATTAGCGTTGAGGATGCGCGATAATCGTCAATCGTCAATCGTCAATCGTCAATCATTAATCTTTAGTCTCCCCGGAAAGGACATGCCGATGAGCGACGATGGCCTTAGTGACCTTGCGGACGAAACCGAACTTAGGACCGTCATCGTAGGCCGGTGGTAAGGGGCATGGGGTAAGGAGAAAGAGGCGCGGGGCTAAAGCCCCACGCTGGACAAGCGAAGCCGCTTTGCGGCTACCGCAGCCCGTAGGGCTTCGCTCGCCCAGCCCGATGCTTCAGCGTCGAGCGTCTACCGTAGCTTTCCCCCTTTCCCCTTACCCCGTGCCCCTTACCAACTCAATGACCAATGATTGAAGATTAATGACTGATAACTCATAAGGTTAGTCATTAGTCATCAATCATCAATCATCCGAAGGAGCACATCATGAGCGACCCCAACGTACCCGACCGTGTCCTGATCTTCGATACGACGCTGCGCGACGGCGAGCAATCCCCCGGTGCGACGATGCACGAGGATGAAAAAATCGAGGTGGCGCGCCAGCTGGTGCGCCTGGGCGTGGACATCATCGAAGCCGGCTTCCCCATCAGTTCGCCGGGTGACTTCGAGTCGGTCAAGCGCATTGCCATTGAAGTCGGCCCCCTGGGCGAGGACCGACCCAACGGCCAGCCGGTCATCTGCGGGCTGGCCCGCGCCTACAAGCTGGACATTGACCGCTGCTACGAGGCGGTCAAGCACGCCCCCCGCCACCGCATCCACACCTTCCTGGCAACCTCCGACATCCACCTCCAGACCAAGCTGATGATCAGCCGCGAGCAGTGCGTCCAGCAGGTGCGCGACATGGTCGCCTACGCCCGGTCGCTGTGCGACGACGTGGAGTACTCGCCCGAAGACGCGGGCCGCTCCGACCCGGAGTTTCTGTTTGTCGTCCTCAAAGCGGCCATCGAGGCCGGCGCGACAACGCTCAACATCCCCGACACCGTCGGCTACACCACCCCCGCCGAGTTCGGCGGCCTGATTCGCCGCATCCGCGAGACCGTGCCGGGCGCGGACAAGGTCGTCATCTCGGCCCACTGCCACGACGACCTGGGCCTGGCGACGGCCAACACCCTGGCCGCCGTCCTCAACGGTGCGCGGCAGGTGGAAGTGACCATCAACGGCATCGGCGAGCGGGCGGGCAACAC
>CAZFUK010000809.1:0-2448 GCA_964522005.1 uncultured Anaerolineales bacterium
GTCCAGGACAAAATGAATGAATGGGCAGCACAATCGCTCGTGGGTGATGAAGGCGGTGAGGCGGGGCAAGACGCTAGCGGGGAAGCAAAAAGCATACCCGTCCGGTCGTTCGCGGGTCTCGACCAACCAGTCGCGCCATAGCTCTTCGGTTAACGCCTGATGAGCCGCGCGCTGTTCGGCTGGAATGGCGGTCAGGTCACAGGCGATGGGGATAGACATTGGTAAACCTCCAAAGGTGTGTGATTTGCGAACTCTGCTGATTAGTCTATCATTTCAAGTGCGCTTGAAGTCAAGGGGTTAGGAGGCGTCTTGAGGCTGGAATTGACGATTGGCGAGGTGGCTCGACGGGCAAGGGTACGCCCGTCCGCGCTCCGCTATTACGAGAGTGACGGTCTGTTGCCAGCGCCGCACCGCATCAACGGTCAGCGACGCTATCAGGCGAGTATCCTGGATCAGATTGCCGTCATCCAATTAGCCCAGCAGGCAGGTTTCACTATCCAGGAGATACATACCCTGTTGAGTGGGTTTGGCGTGGAGATACCACCCTCAGAGCGATGGCGTACTCTGGCGCAGCGCAAGATGGCGGAGTTGGACGCGCTTGTAGTCCGCGCCCAGCGCATGAAGCAACTGCTCGGCCATTTGATGGACTGCGCCTGTCCGAGTCTTGAGGAGTGTGGTAAGTGGGAACAGGCGCACAGTAGCGATGGTAGCTATGCCGACCTCCACGCCCCCTGACACGAATTATGAGGCCCGCGTGCGCGCCAGCTTCGCCCAGCAGCAGGCCATGCGCATGCTCGGCGCGGAAATGACCATCGTCGCGCCGGGCTACACTGAAATCCGCCTCCCCTATCGGGCGGACCTTACCCAGCAGCACGGCTTCCTGCATGGCGGTATCGTGGGCATGATCCTCGATAGCGCGTGTGGGTACGCCGCCTACAGCCTGATGCCTGCCCACACGGGCGTCCTGACGGTGGAGTACAAGATCAACTTCGTGGCCCCGGCGAGGGGCGACGCCATTGTGGCGCAGGGGCGGGTGGTCAAGACAGGCCGGACGCTCACGGTCTGCTGGGGCGAGGCGTATGCCGAGAGCGGCGGGCAGTCGAAGCTGGTGGCGACGATGGTCGGGACGATGATGGCAATTCACGGCCGCGAGGATGTGCAATCGTAAACCAGACGACTGGGCAAAACATCTCATCGGGTACTTGACAAGTCGCCCGGTTTGGGATAGAATAGGCCCATTACCATAAGGGACGGCCCAACTGGGCGCGTCCGAGAGGTCTTGAAGCCTTTGGCCAACGCCAGCGCACGCTGGCGGCCGAAGGCTTTTTTGTTTGCCCGAGGTGAGACAGCCCTATGTCGCTCCACACGCTCATCGCTGGGATTTTGCTGGGCATCAGCTTCTGCGCGCCGGTCGGCCCGGTGACCATTGAGACGCTGCGCCGGGGGCTGCACGGCGGCTTCCGCCCGGCCCTGGCGATCCAGCTTGGCTCGCTCATCGGCGACACGACCTTCTGCGTCCTGGCCTTCCTGGGCCTGGCCCCCCTCATCACCCACAACCTCGTGCGCATTCCGCTGTGGGTGGCGGGCGCGGGCGTCCTGGCCTACCTGGGGGTCTCTGCCCTGCGCGACGCCCTGGCCGGCTTCAACCTGGAAGGCAGCATGCAGCAGGCAGAAGGCGGTCAAGAGAACGGGGCGCTACCTTCTGCTTTCCGCCTTCCGCCTGCTGACCTCAGGGGCGCTTTCCGCACCGGCGCGGCCATGTCGTTGACCAACCCGATGGCGATTCTGTGGTGGGTGTCCATCGGCGGGGCCATGCTCGCCTCAGGCGTGGCCGATGTTAGCCCGACGGGGACGACCGCCTTCATCGTCAGCTTTGTCCTCGGCTGCACCCTGTACGCTTTCTTCATGGCCGCCCTGATGGGTGTAGGCCGTCAGTTCGTCCGCCCGACCGTCTTCCGCCTGGCGACCGCCCTGTCTGGGCTGGCCCTGCTGGTCTTCGGCGGGCAGGTGGGGTGGCAGGCGCTCACCACGCTGGCCGCCTTTATCCGCTAACCCTGGGTGGCGCTTCGCCGCGTCCACCACGACACTTCAGGAGGAATCGAGCAATGACCATGGTCAAAGATGTGATCGAGAAGTTGGCGCACTCCAACGGTGATGTGAAGCCGACACTCAACAGCCCCGCCGACGTGCTGGAGTATGCGCGTCAGGCGGGCGTCAAGATGGTGGATGTCAAGTTCTGTGACCTGCCGGGCACATGGCAGCACTTTAGCCTGCCCATCACCGAGTTTGACGAAGGCTGTTTCGAGGAGGGGCTGGGCTTCGACGGGTCGAGCATTCGCGGCTTCCAGGCCATCAACGAGTCGGACAGGCTGCTCATGCCGGACCCCTCCACCGCTGTGGTGGACCCGGTCTGCCAGGTCCCGACGCTGAACGTGGTGTGCGAAATCG
>CAZFUK010000810.1:0-2435 GCA_964522005.1 uncultured Anaerolineales bacterium
GCGAGTCCGAGAGTTCGATACCGATATGGGCAAGCGGGGAGCCAAGCGGTCCCATGCTGAACGGAATGACATACATCGTCCGCCCGCGCATGGCCCCGTCGAACAGCTGATAGAGCGTCTCCTTCATCTCGCGCGGGTTGACCCAGTTGTTTGTCGGCCCGGCGTCGTTGCGGTTGAGCGAACAGATGAAGGTGCGATCTTCGACGCGCGCGACGTCGCCAGGGTCGGACCGCGCCAGAAAGCTGTTGGGCCGCTTGACGGGGTTCAGCTGAATAAACGTACCGGACTCGACCATCTGCTGGCACAGCTCGTCATATTCAGCTTGCGAACCATCGCACCAGTGGACACGGTCGGGTTTGCACAATTCGACCATCTCAGCGATCCAGGCACGGAGACGGGGGTTTTGGACGGAATCGGGAATTATATTCATGGGCGCCTCACATTTTGGGTTATACCTAAAAGCCTAGGCATAGGCTAGATTATAGCACGAACGAGGCTGCAATGGGGAATATGGGCGGGCAGGGCGAGGCGCGGCGGGGTAGGAGGCCGCCGGCGGGGACGGGCGGGCGAAGGGGGGCGTTAGCCGACGCCAAGCTGCTCCACGAGGACCCGAATCAGGTCGTGCTGCACATCCTCGACCGGTTGGCCGCCGTCAAGGACCGCCAGCAGCCCCTTCTGATAGTAGAACTGGCGGAGCGGTTCGGTCTGGTGGCTGTAGACTTCGAGACGCTGAATCACGGTCTCCGGGCGGTCGTCGTCACGCTGGAAGAGGGCGTTGCCGCAGAAGTCGCAGATGCCTGGCGTGGCCGGGGGGCGGAGGGTGGTATGGAACGAAGCGCCACAGATTCGACACAGCCAGCGGGCGCTGAGCCGTGCGATGAGGACCGGGAAGCTGACGTGCAGGTCAATGACCAGGCTGATACTCTTGCCGCGCCGGTGCAACTCGTCGTTCAGCGCCTCGGCCTGGGGGACGGTGCGGGGGAAGCCGTCCAGAATCACGCCGCGCCGACAATCGGGCCGGTCCAGGCGGTCCATGACCATGCAGATGGTGACGTCGTCGGGGACGAGGTTGCCCCGCTCGATGAAGCTCTGCGCCAGGCGGCCCAGGTCGGTGCGCGACTGGATATGCTCGCGGAACAGGTCACCCGACGAGATACGAGGGACACCCAGATACGTGCTCAACATCTGGCCCTGGGTGCCCTTACCGGCGCCCGGTCCGCCCAGCAGAATCAGGTACAGCGACCGCATCGCCTCGTTGCTCATAGGCCGCTCCTCCACGCAGTGTACGCCCATTATAAAGGATGGACGGCGGGAATGAGGTGGAGGAAACACCACGCGGCGAGTAGATGTTGATACTAACCGGTTGACTCCGGCACGTCAATCATTGCCTTGACCACGCGGCGCTCACGGTCCAGCCAGGTGGGGAAGACCTGGGGGACATCGGCCAGGGCCGCGCGGTGGGTGATCCACCGGTCGGTGTCCACGCGGCCCGCTTCCATGTGGTCCATCACGCGGCGGTAGTCGGCGGCGGTCGAGTTGCGGCTGGCGAGCAGGGTCGCCTCGCGGCGGTGGAACTCAGGGTCGGGGAAGACCACGTCGCCTGGGTGATGGCCGACGAAGACGAGCCGCCCGCCGTGGGCCAGGTAGGCGAGCGCGCCGTTCATCGAGGTGGGGGCGCCCGTCGCGTCGAAGACGGCGGTCGGCATCTCGCCGTCGGTCAACTCGCGCACGCGGTCCAGCGCGCCCTCGCCCGCCCGAATCGTCTCGGCCACGCCCAGGCCCTGGCTGAAGGCCAGCCGTGCCTCGTCCACGTCCAGCGCCAGGGTCCGCGCGCCCGCCGCGTGGGCGAACTGGACGACGGATAGGCCAATCGGCCCGACGCCGAGGACCAGGACGATCTCGCCCCCGGTCACCTGGGCGCGGTCCACGGCGTGCGCGCCGATGGTCAGCATCTCCACCAGGGCCAGTTGGTCCAGCGAGAGCCGCTCCGAGCGGTGGAGCTTGGCGGCCGGCACGACCAGGTAGGGACGCAGGCCGCCGTCCATGTGGACGCCCAGGTAGCGCAGCCCTACGCAGCAGTTGGTCTGGCCGCGCCGACACGCGCCGCACTGGCCGCAGTGGAGGTAGGCTTCGACGGCGCAGCGGTCGCCCACCCGCACCGGCGGCGGGCTGTCCAGGGCTTCGCCCAGCGCGACGACTTCGACGCCTAGCTCGTGGCCGAGGATGCGCGGGTAGCTGAAGAATGTCTGGCGGCCCTGGAAGGCGTGCAGGTCGGTGCCGCACACACCGACGCGGTGGACGCGGACGAGGGCTTCGCCCGGGCCGGGCGGGTTGGGCGCTTCTCGCTCCGCCAGCCGCAAGTGGCCCGGTTCGGTCAGGACAACGGCTTGCATCTAGACCTCACTCTAGACCTGACGGGTTTCCAAAACCTGTCA
>CAZFUK010000811.1:0-2427 GCA_964522005.1 uncultured Anaerolineales bacterium
GACGACTCCAATCATCAATCGTCAATCGTCAATCATTAATCGTCAATCATTGGTCAAGGAGTGCCGTGAGATTGCGCTACTTTATCCTGGGTGGGTTGGCCGGTGGGCTGTCGGTCGTGCTGGCGCTGGTGGGCCTGTACCAGGCGGTGGACCGCCAGGCCGAGCGCGACGAGACGCGCCCCGCCGACGTGATCATCGTGCTGGGCAGTCAGGTGCGGGCCGACGGCGAGCCGAGTAACAGTCTGCGCTCGCGCACCCTGCGGGGGGTCCAGCTCTACCAGGAGGGCTACGCGCCCCGCCTGTTTCTGACTGGGGGCGTGGGCCGCTTCCCGCCCGCCGAGGCCCAGGTGATGCGGCGGCTGGCCCTAGGGGCCGGGGTGCCCGACAGCGCGCTGGTGCTGGACGAGACGGCCACCTCGACGCAGGAGAGCATCGAGATGGCGGCGCGGTTGGCCCGCGAGCGCGGTTGGCGCACGGCCCTCATCGTCAGCGACCCCTTCCATATCTACCGTTCGCGGCAGATGGCGCGCGACGCCGGTCTGGACGCCTACGGCGCGCCCGCCTACCAGAGCCACCTCTACACGGTGGACCGCCTGCGGCGCTACTACACCACGCGCGAGGCGTTCGCCCTGCTGTGGTACTATACGCTGGGGCGGCTGACGATGGCGAACTCGCTGACGGTGGTCGTGCGCGACCTGGAGCGGCTCCGCTTCGGCCCAACTCGCCATGTGATACAGGGGATAGGCCGGGGCGTTTGACTCTCGCGGCGCCTACTATTAAACTTGCCCTCCTCCTAACCGCCATTCATACTACCACAAGCCCATGCCAGAGGTTAGCCGTTTCTTCGGCATCATCATTACCCTCAGGTGACGGGTGAACCGATCGAGGTGATGCAGCCAACAGCACAGTAGAGGTGGGCTATGCTCGATTGGCGCGTGGCCGAAGCGTGGGAAGAGACATCTGCCGAAGCGACGCCCGCCGGTCCCAGGCAGCGGCCGGGGCGGCGTATCGTCTGGACGCTCGTCCTGGTCGGGGCCGTGGTCGGCGCGCTGGTCCTGGTCTGGACCCTCTGGGAGGGACCACGCCGCTATCAACGCCTGGTGGCGGATGTCCAGGCCACCACCGACCTGGAACTGTGGGCCTGGCAGCGGGGCGACCCGGCCCTGTTTGAGGGTCTCCTCGACCCCCAGGCTCCCGTCGCCTGGCGGCAGCAGTACGTCCAGGAGTTCCGCCTGTTCCCGCAGCGCAGCCGCTACGTGCGGCGCGGCACGCCCCAGGTGCAGGTCGAAGCCGTCGAAGCCCAGGCCGACCTGGCCCTGGTCACGCTGCGCGTTCGCGTTCCCGACTTCCCCAGCGGCCCCCTGGACTACAGCCAGGCGTTCCCCTACCGCTACGTCGAGGGCCGCTGGGCGCGCACAGCGCCAGACGAGCGCCTGTGGGGCACGACGCAGCGCCTGACCACCCCCCACTTTGTCCTGGTTTACCCCCAACGCGACGCGGCGACGGCCCAGGCCGTGGCGGCTGAGATGGAGGCGTTTTACGCCCGGCTGCGGGCCGACCTCGCCCTGGCCCCGCCGGCCCAGGAAGTCTGGACCGTTACCCTGACCCTCGATCCCCCGCTGGCGCCCCAACGAGAGGGCGCGGCCCACTCCGTCTACCTGTCGTCACCCACCCTGGCGCTGCTGCCGCAGGGGATGACCCCGTCGAGTTATCTGAAGCTGGCGGTGGGCCGCTGGCTCGGCCGCGTCCTCGTCCAGGACGAACGCTGGGCACAACCCCTGGGCGGCGCCTCGGTCTGGATGCTCCCCCTGGCGATTGGCGAGTGGGAGACCGTACGCTGGGCCGGGGGCGACCCCAACCTGGACACGACCTCGGTGCGCCGGCTCCAGCACTGGCAGAGCCTGGCCCAGACTTTCGACACCGTCCCGCCCATGCTCAGCGTCCTTGACTATGTAGAGGCGGCCTACGGCCACGCCGCGCCGGCCACCCTAATCCGCGAGGCCCGCGCGGGCGCGTGGACGTGGGACGAGTTGACGCGGCGGACCTTCGGGGTGGACCGCGACCACTTTGAAGCCGCCTGGCTCGGCTATGTCGAGGCGGAAATTGCGCGCCTGCCGCCCACCTCCTGAATGACCCGCCTGCTCGCTGTCCACCTCTGGGTTCCGCTCCTGCTGGCGGCCCTGCTCCTCCGCCCGCCCGACCTAGCCGAGCGCTGGTTTGGCCCCGCCCCGGACGCCATGCCGACCGAGGGCCGTTGGCTGGCGGCGGCCTTCAGCCCGCCTCTCGCCGGTGTCGGCGGCCCGCCCCCCTTCGCCGCCTTTGACGCCCGCAACCCCTTCCTGACCCGCTTCATCGCCTGCTATGGCCGACCGTGGAACGAGTTGCGCCACGCGGGCGAGGACTGGTTCCGCCCGGCGGGCGCGGAAG
>CAZFUK010000812.1:0-2426 GCA_964522005.1 uncultured Anaerolineales bacterium
CGCCTGGGCGACGCCCGCCCCGACGGCCAGTGGTTCGAGGTCCGACGGAGGACGGAGGACTGGACACCCTATTGGCTGCCGCTGCTCGGTCCGTACCAGGCGGCCAACGCCACGTGCGCCATTGCCGCCATTGACGAGGCGCGCGGGCGCGGGGTCGCCGTACCGGAGGCGGCAGTCCAGGCCGGCCTGGACACCGTGCGCTGGCCGGGGCGGCTGGAAATCCTCGCCCAGCGGCCCTACCTCGTCGCCGACGGCGCGCACACGCCCGACTCGGCGGCCCTGATGGTCCAGGCGCTCAAGCGGCACCTCCAGTTCGACCGCCTCATCCTGGTCTTCGGCGCGATGGCCGATAAAGACGTGGGCGGCATGCTGGACGGCCTGCTGCCCCACGCGGCCCAGGTGGTTGTCGCCCGCAGCCGCTACCCACGTTCCCTCACTGCCGAGAGCCTGGCGAGCCTGGTGCGCGAACGCGGCCAGGCGCTGGGTTGGCAGGGCGAACTCGTCGCCGCCCTGGACGACGTGGCCGACGGCGTTGAGCTGGCCCTCTCCCTCGCCCACCCCGACGACCTGGTCCTCGTCACCGGGTCCCTCTTCGTGGCCGCCGCCGCCCGCGAGACCTGGGCGCGTCTCAGCGGGCAGCCGCTACCAGAGATGGACCCGCCGGCCGGCTAGAAACGCTCAGTGCCAGGCTTGAAGGTGTTTGGCATTCGCGGGCAACTGTGCTATAACTGCTGCGGACTGTTGTGACCCTAGAGGAGCCCCCCATGCAGCCACCTGACCTGACCGACGACAAAGCCGGTCGGCCGCGCCGTTCTGGCCGCCGACGCAAGCCCGTCGGCCTGCCCGACCTGCCGATTCTCCCCGTCCGCGACACCGTGCTCTTCCCCCACATGGGCACGCCGCTATTCGTCGGGCGGGACAAGTCGGTCAAGGCGGTCGAGGCCGCGCTGGCCGAGGACGCCACCCTCGTCGTGCTGGCCCAGCGGGATTCGGAGGTCCAGGAGCCGGGGCCGGAGGACATGTTCGAGATTGGCACCCAGGTGAACATCAGCCGCGTCCTGCGCATGCCCGACGGCACGACCAGTATCCTGGCCCAGGGACGCGGGCGGGTCAAGGTGCTCAGCTACTCGCAGTCCGAGCCGTACATGCGGGGGCAGGTCATGCCCCTCTTCGAGGTCAGCGAGGAGTCGCCCGAACTCGAAGCCCTGCGCCGCACCGTCCTGTCCATGTTCGAGCAGTGCGTCGAACTCAGCCCCGGCATGCCTGAAGACGCCTACGTCTACGCCATGAACGTGACCGACGCGGGCTGGCTGGCCGACCTGGTCGCGTCGCACCTGAACCTGGAGGTGGACAAGCGGCAGGAAGTCCTCGAAACGATGAACCCGCGCGAGCGGCTGGAAAAGGTCAACCTGCTCCTGGCCCAGGAACTCGATGTCCTGCGCTTGCAGAACAAGATTCAGTCGGCGGTACAGGAGGAAGTGGACCGCAGCCAACGCGAGTACTACCTGCGCGAGCAGATGCGCGTCATCCAGAACGAACTGGGCGAGGGCGACCCCCAGGCGCGCGAGATGGCCGAGTTGCGCGAGAAGATCGCCCAGGCCGGCATGCCGGCCGAGGCCCGCGACAAGGCCGAGAAGGAACTGGCCCGCCTGACCGAGATGCCCGCCGCCGCGCCCGAGATGGCGATTATTCGCACCTACCTGGACTGGCTCATTGCCCTGCCCTGGACGCAGGCCACCACCGATAACATGGACCTGCACAACGCCAAGCAGGTCCTGGACGCCAACCACTTCGGCCTGCCCAAGGCCAAAGAGCGCATCCTGGAGTACATCGCGGTGCGCAAGCTGGCGGCCAACAAGATGCGCAGTCCCATCCTGTGCTTCGTCGGGCCGCCCGGCACGGGCAAGACCTCCCTCGGCCGCTCGATCGCGGAAGCGCTCGGCCGCAAGTTCGTTCGCGTCAGCCTGGGTGGCATCCGCGACGAGGCCGAGATTCGCGGCCACCGCCGCACCTACATCGGGGCGCTGCCGGGCCGCGTGGTCCAGACCATGCGCCGCGCCGCGACGGTCAACCCGCTGTTCATGCTGGACGAGATTGACAAGATTGGCATGGACTTCCGAGGCGACCCCTCGGCGGCGCTGCTCGAAGTCCTCGACCCGGAGCAAAACTTCGAGTTCTCGGACCACTACCTCGACCTGCCGTATGACCTGTCCAGGGTCATGTTCATCACCACATGCAACACACTGGAGACCATCCCCGCCGCCCTGCGCGACCGCATGGAGGTCATCCGCTTCCCCGGCTACATCGAGGAGGAGAAGCTGTCCATCGCGCGGCAGTTCCTCATCCCGCGCCAGTTGGAGGAGCACGGCCTGCCGCCCAAAGCCATCAAGTTCTCCGACGAAGCCGTGCGCCACGTCATCCGCGAG
>CAZFUK010000813.1:0-2422 GCA_964522005.1 uncultured Anaerolineales bacterium
ATTACGGCTTGTAGCCGGTCTGGATCGTGCCGTTCTTCAAGCCTTCGGTGGCCTTCGCCACGGCGTCCTTGCACTTCGCATCGATCTTGGGGTCCCAGTCATGGAAGGGCGCGAGGCCGATACCGCCGTTCTTGACGTTGAAGGTCACGATGCCGGCCTTGAGCTGGTTCGACTGCGCCGACTTAATCGCCTCGAACACGGCCACGTCTACGTTCTTCATGGCGCTGGTGATGAGCGCGGCCTTGACCTCGGGGTAGGTCTGGTACTGGTCCACGTCCACGCCAATCGCCATCTTGCTGTTCTCTTGCGCGGCCAGCAGACCGCCGTTGCCGGTGATGCCGCCCACGCCAAAGACGACGTCGCAGCCCTGGCCGATCATCGCCAGGCCCGTCTCCTTACCCTTGGCCGAGTCCACGAAGCTGGGGATGTAGGTGTTCAGGGCCTTGATCTGGGCGTTCTGCGACTTGGCGCCGTTCTGGTAGCCCGTCACGTAGCGCACAACGGGCGGAATCTCCATACCGCTGACGGTGCAGACCGTGCCACTCTTGGTCATGCAGCCGGCCAGCACGCCCGCCAGGTAGCCCACCTCGTCTTCCTGGAACATCAGACTGGTGACGTTCTTGAGGTCGGTGGCGTAGGGGTCGGGGTCGCCCGCCTTGGCCGGGAAGTAGGCATTGTCCACGATGGCGAACTTGCGGTCGGGGTACTGCTTGGCCTTCTTGGCGAGCGCGTCGCCCATGAGGAAGCCGACGCCCAGGATGAGGTCGTACTTCTCATTGGCGAAGATGTCCAGGTTCTTCTCGTAGTCCGTCTCGGCCTTGGACTCGATGAACTTGCCCTCGATGCCGAGGTCCTTGATGGCGCGCTGCACGCCCGCCCACGCCGACTGGTTGAAGCTCTTGTCGTTCACGCCGCCCTGGTCCGTCACCAGGCCGACCTTGATCTTGGCGCCGGCCGCGCCGGTCTTGGGAGCCTCGGTCGCCTGGGCGGCCGGTTTAGCGGCCGCGGCCTCGGTCGGCTGAGCGGCAGGGGCTTGCGTCGGCTGGGCGACCGGTTTCGCTGCCGCCTGCGTCGGCTGGGCCGCCGGCGCCCCGGTCTGGCCGCCACCACACGCTGCCAGGACGGCGACCACGAGCACCAGCGCAGCCACTCTCCACACGCGTTTCATGTTTGGTTCTCCTCTTATCCGCGGGGTGACAACACACCCATTGAATATCTCGCGCTCCTGTAGAACGCTCCTAGATTATAGCACAAGCGACCCAGTAGAGCATAAGCAACCGTGTATGACGACATTCACCTCGCGGCGTTGACAGCCCTGGGCGCCGCTAGTATACTCCTCTGAGGAGCCGAGCAGGAGGGCGCATGTTCTTCGAGCAACTCATCCGAGCTGAGACAGGCTGCGCGACGTATATTGTCGGGTCGAGCACGGGCGAGGCGCTGGTCGTAGACCCACTGTGGGACGTGGAGCCGTGCCTTCAAGTGGCGCGCCGCTATGGCGCGTCCATCCGCCATATCATTGACACCCACAGCCATGCCGACCACGTCTCCGGGGGGCGGCGGCTGGCTCAGCAGACCGGCGGCCGGCTGTGGCTGCCGGCGCGCGCCGACGTCGTCTACCCCTGCGACCGCCTCCAGGGCGGCGACGTCATCGAGATGGGCGAGGTGCGGGTGACGGTCCTGGACACCCCAGGCCACCGCCCCGAACACATTGCCGTCGCCGTAGCCGACCTGACACGCGCCGAGGAACCCTGGTTCGTGCTGACGGGCGATAGCCTCTACGTGGGGGATGTGGCGCGGCCCGACCTGGCGGTGGATGGGGTCGCGGGCGCGGCGGTGCTGTATGACAGCGTCTACCGGACGCTGCTCAATCTCCCCGATTATGTCGAGATTTATCCAGGGCATGGGGCGGGTTCCACCTGAGGGCGGGCCATGAGCGCCAAGTTTGGCGCGACGATTGGCTTCGAGCGCCGCTTCAATCCGGCCTTGCAGTGCGGCTCGCGCGAGGAGTTCGTCCACTTCATGACCGAGAACCTCCCGCCGCGACCGGCCAATATGCTCCACATCGTGCGGGTCAACCAGGGCCGCGCGCCCTACAGCCTGACCGACCCCGAGGCGGCGCCCCTGGACCCGTTCCACGTCCAGGAACTCCTTGAGGCGGGGGCGATTGTGATAGATACGCGCACCCCGGCCCTGTTCGGCGCGGGCCACATCGCGGGGTCCATCAACGCGCCGGGCACGAGCGGCCAGTTCGAGCAGTACGTCGGCTGGACGGTGCCGCCGGACCCGCCGCTCATCCTCGTCACCGATGACGAGAGCCGCGTGGGGGGTCTGCTGCGCAAGCTGGCGTTTGTCGGCCTGGATGGCCGGGTGGCGGGCTATCTGGAAGGGGGGCTGGGGGCGTGGCGAGGAACCGGTAAGCCGC
>CAZFUK010000814.1:0-2421 GCA_964522005.1 uncultured Anaerolineales bacterium
AGCCTGGGCGGCCGCTATGGCTCGGCCAGCCTGGAAAGCGCGATCAACTACGCCTGGAGCAAGGGCGTGGTGGTCGTCTGTGCGGCGGGGAATGATGGGTCAAGTTCCCCTTCCTACCCGGCCGCCTACCAGAACTGCCTGTCCGTCGTCGCTACCGATGCCAACGACCGCCGGGGCAGCTTCAGCAACTACGGCAGCACGGTAGACATCAGCGCGCCGGGCGTGAAGGTACTCAGCACGGTGCGCGGCGGCCGGTACGAGGCATGGGACGGGACGAGCATGGCCTCGCCCAACGTGGCCGGTGTGGCCGCGCTGGTGTGGGCCGCGCACCCCGACTGGACCAACGCCCAGGTCCGCGCCGCCCTGGAGAACACGGCGGATAACATCGGCTCGGCCAATGAGTACGGCCACGGGCGCGTCAACGCCTACCGCGCCGTGAATAGCGGCCCCGTGGCGACTCCGGCGCCCAGCCAGCCGACCAACACCCCCCAACCGACCAACACCCCTCAGCCCGGCGCCACCGCCCGGCCCACCAACACCCCGGTTCCCACCGCGCCGCCGGATGACTACGAGCTGCAACTGATCCAGCTCATCAACCAGCAGCGCACCTCGCGCGGTCTGCCCGCCATGGAGATGGACCAGCGCCTGATGAACGCCGCCGACTTCCACAACCGCTGGATGCTCGATAACGGCTGCTTCCTGCACCAGTGTTCAGGCGAGCCTGACCCCTTCGCGCGCATGCGCAACGCGGGCTATCCCCTTCTCAGCGGTTCCGAGAACATCGGCCAGGGCTACCGCACACCGAGCGACATGGTCACCGGCTGGATGGGGTCTCAGGGTCACCGCGACAATATCCTTGGCAACTACCAACACATCGGCTGCGGCTTCCTGCAAGGCCCGTCCGGCTCGTACACCCAGCGCTACTGGACATGCGACTTCGCCAACCCCTCGGGCGCTGTGCCACCGCCCACGGCTACCACGCCGCCGACCAACCCCAGCGCTACCCCGCCCAGGGTGACCCCGTTGCCCACCGCGACCTCCAACCGGCCGCCGTCACAGGAGGAGTGGGCGCAGCGGACCCTGACCGAGATCAACCGCATCCGCATCATGCAGGGCCTGCCGCCGGCCGTCTTCCACCCGGTCTTGGGACGGCTGGCCCAGACCTACAGCCAGTACATGTTCGACAACAACTGCTTCCAGCACTACTGCTACAGTGACCCGTGGTCGCGCATCCGCCAGGCGGGGTACGACGCCGAAGCCTTCAGCGAGGTCATCGCCAAGGCGTTCGACACACCGGAGGGCGCGGTTAACGGCTGGATGAACAGCTCGGCGCACCGCGACATCATCATGAACCAGCGCGACGGCCAGCAGTTGGAACTGGGCTGTGGCTGGGATACCCAGCTCTACTTCGCCACGTGCGAGGCGGGCTACCGCGTCGTCAACGCCACGGCCACACCTACCGCGCTGCCGACGCGGACGCCGAGCGCCACGTGGACCCCGCTCCCGCCCACGGCCACCCGAACGCCGACTGAGACACTGCCCCCGCCGCCCGCGACGCTGACCCCGGCGCCGACCCGCACCGGCCAGCCCGCGCCGTCGGCCACACCCACGCCCTTCCTGCCCGACCCCCTGCCCACCGCGACGACTATCCCAGGCGAGGTCGAGATCGTGTTGACGCCGCCGAGCAACCTGGTCGGCTGGGTCGGCAACACCGGCCTGCCGCACTGGGGCGAGGCCGACATCTACGCCGGCGTCTACTACAGCCAGCTCTACGTCGGCGGGATTCAGTTCAGCCTGGCCCAGGTCCCGCGCGACGCCACGCTGACCTCGGCCCAGCTCGAACTGATTGGCCGCACCACCGACTTCGTCACCAATGGCCCACAGGCGGTGTGGTATGCGCGCTGGCTCGACCCGGCCATTGACGGCATCTTCCCCGGCAACAGCTTCCAGCAACTGCGGAGCGCGGTGGTCAAGGACACCCTGTCGCCCAGCCTGGGCGCGGGCGACGTAGGCCGGGGCCGCAGGAACACGTTCATCTTCAGTGGGGCACAGGTGGCCGCCCTCAACGACCAACTCCGAACTTCCGGCCGTATCTCCTTCCGCCTGGATGGTCCAGACAGCGGCTCCACCGTCAACACCATGGCCTGGGAGACGGGCTACGGTCGCGGCAGCGTCGGCCCGCAGGCCAAGCCCGTGCTGCGCCTGAGCTATGTCCAGGGGGCGTTGCCACAACCGCCCACCGCGACCGCGATCCCACCGACCCCTACGCCCGTGCCGCCCACGGCGACCCCCATTCCGCCGAGCGCCACGCCTGTCCCACCCACCGCGACGCCGATCCCGCCGACGGCTACACTCGTGCCGCCGACCGACACCCCGGTCCCATCAGCCACGCCTGTGCCGCCCAGCCCGACCGCGACCATG
>CAZFUK010000815.1:0-2402 GCA_964522005.1 uncultured Anaerolineales bacterium
GACTGGGACGCCAACGGGACGGCCACGCCGGGCATCTTCCGCAACGGGTTGTGGTATGTGAGGAACAGCAACAGCACGGGTGGAGCGGACGTGGCCTTCGCCTTCGGCGCGGCCGGCGACAAGCCCCTCGTCTGGCGCTAGCCTGACCGCGGAGACCTGGCAGGTCTTGAACAACCTGCCAGGTCTCCGCTGGCCTTACCGCCCGCCGTCTATCGCCAGGGTCTGGCCTGTGATCCAGCCCGCGTAGTCCGAGGCGAGGAACAGCACACCGTGGGCGATGTCGTCGGGCTGGCCGAGCCGCCGTAGGGCGATGCGTTCGACCAGCGCGCGCTGCCCCTCCGGCCCATACGACTCCCACTGCCGCTCCGTTGTCGGGTTCGAGCGCACAAAGCCGGGCGCGATGTTGTTGACAGTGACATTCCACGGCCCCAACTCGTGGGCCAACTGGCGCGTCAGCCCGATCTGCGCCGCCTTGGCCGCCGCGTAGGCCTGGATACCCGTCAGGCTGATGCCCAGCCCGGCGCCGCTCGAAATGTTGACGATGCGCCCGCCACGGGCCGCCTTCATGCTGGGCGCGACGGCCTGGCAGCAGTAAAAGACGCCGCTCGTGTTGACGTCAAAGATGCTCTGCCACGCCTGCGGCGTCACCTCTTCCAGCGGTCGGCCGACCTGCCCCAGCACCCCGCCCGCGTTGTTCACCAGGACGTCCACCCGCCCCCGTGCCGCCAGGATGGCCGCCACAAAGGCGTTCACCTCGTCCGGCCGGCTCACATCCACCCGCCTGGGGTGGCACTCACCGCCGGCGGCACGGCACAGCGCCTCCGTCTCGGCCAGTTCGTCGGCCAGGATGTCGCACGCCCAGACCGCCGCGCCGCGCTCGGCGAAGGCCAGGGCGATGGCGCGGCCAAAGCCGTGCGCCGCCCCGGTGACCATCACCGTCTTGCCCTCAAACTCGATGTGCATAGCCTACCCCCAGGTCTCGGTCAACAGGGCGCGTGTCTCCTCGACGCCCGCCTGCCAGACGCGGAGCATCTCGTCGTCGGCGCGCTGGTAGCGGCCGCCGTAGTTGCCGTCACCCAGATACGCGCGTAGGGCGGCCGGGTCTAGCTGGCGCAGCCGGGCCAGGTCGCTCATTGGCTTCTGCGCGTCGGGCATCGCCACCCCCGCCAGCCGCGTCCAGGGGAAGTTCTCCATCCACGAGGCGTGGGAGGCGACCGCGTCCACCGCCTGTACGGCGGCCCAGGCCGCCGGCGCGTTCCACCAGTTGTGGAACTTGACGCGTACCTCCCGATGAGCCGTCAGCCACTCCCCCACGAAGGACTGGGCGGGCGAGTTGCCGCCGTGCCCGTTAACGATGAGCAGGCGCTTGAAGCCGTGCCTCGCCAGGCTGTCCAGAATGTCGCGCACCACGTCGAGGTAGGTGCTGATGCGCAGCGAGACCGTGCCGGGGTAGGCCAGGAAGTAGGGGGTGATACCGTAGGCGAGCACGGGGAAGACGGGCACGCCCACCGGCTCGGCCGCCTCGACCGCGATGCGCTCGGCCAGGATGCTGTCCACGCTCAGGCTCAGGTAGGCGTGCTGCTCCGTGCTGCCGAGCGGGAGCACCGCCCGGTCGTCCTCCCGCAGGTACGCCTCCACCTGCATCCAGTTCATGTCGCTGATTCTCACGACATCTCCTTTTGACATGATTTACAAGATTCACATGATTTGGACTGGTCGGGCCAGATTGTAGCATGATTCGGGAGGGTGTAAAATATAGTCATCCAGGTAGGCTTCTTGCTGTGAGACCTGACAGGTTTTGAAAACCTGTCAGGTCTGCTACGCCGCGAGCTTGAGAGGAGTTTATGTTAAACACCCGTGATTACCTGGCCGAACTGGCCGATATTCTAAGCCGCATTGACCCGGCCGCCGTCGAGCAGGCCACCCGAGTCCTGGTGGACGCCTACGACCGCGACGCCACGATCTTCGTCATCGGCAACGGCGGCAGCGCCTCCACCGCCTCCCACTTCGCCCTGGACCTGGCGAAAAACCCGGTCGGCACGCTCGACCAGCGCGCCCCGCGCTGCGTCTCGCTGACCGACAACGTCGCCGCCCTGACCGCCTGGGCCAACGACACCAGTTATGACCGGATCTTCGAGGCGCAGTTGATGTCCATCTGGCGACCCGGCGATGTCCTCGTCGCCATCTCGGCCAGCGGCAACTCGCCCAACGTCGTGCGGGCGGTGCGCTGGGCCGACGAACACGACGGGACGACGGTGGGTCTCCTGGGACGCGGTGGTGGGGAATGCGCCCCCCACGATTGGGCTTTACGCCAACATCCAGCGCGGCGGGACGACCCCCGCCTACAACGCCTTCAACGGCAGGATCGAGTCGCTGCGCAACGGCGGCCAAGGCAAGGGCAC
>CAZFUK010000816.1:0-2402 GCA_964522005.1 uncultured Anaerolineales bacterium
CTACAGGCATCACGTTCATCCTGGGCGGCCTGGCGCTGGCCGGTATCTTCCCCTTCGCGGGCTTCTGGAGCAAGGACGAGATTCTGGCCTCGGCCTTCAACCACGGCGGCCTGTACCAGGTCCTGTGGGCCATTGGCGTCCTGACGGCGGGCCTGACGGCCTTCTACACCCTGCGCCAGGTCGGCCTCGTCTTCTTTGGCGAGGAGCGTTGGCGTACGGCCCTCGCCCCTGCCGGGGCCGGCGCCGGGCATGGCGCGACGGTCACCGCACCGGCCATTCCAGCCGCCCCAACCGCGCCCGCCCCTGTGGCGTCCGCGCCCGCCGCACCGGCCAGGCCTGTCGAACCCGCCATCCCACCCGCGCCCTCGGCTGCGGCTGAAACAGCGCCAGCTGAACCCTCGGCTCCCGCCGTGCCCGCCCCCGGCGAGAAGCCCCGGCGGCCCCGCCCCGGTCAGGTGGGCGCGGCCGGCACAGCGTCGGTGACCCCGGCGACTCCCGCCTCTAGCCACTCCGTCGTAGAGCCGCCGCCGCCTACTGAACCCGAGACCCCGGCGGCTCCCGCCTCGGCCGCGCCAGGCGAGAAGCCCAAGCGGCCGCGCTCCGGCCAGACGTTGGCGGCCAGCGCGCCGACGACACCCAGCATCAGTGAGCCGGTGCCGGCGGCGCCGACCGAGCCGACGGCCCTGGACACGCCCCCTTCTGGCACGACGGGCGAGAAGCCCAGGCGGCCCCGGCCGGGGCAGGCGGCGAACGTCGCCGCCAACGCGCCCATTGAACCGGCCTCGTCCCCGGCGCCGGTCGGCCAGCCTGAGACGACCGAGGAGAAGCCACGCCGACCCCGCCCCGGCCAGGCCGCGCCAGGCGCCACTCCGGTCGTCCCACTCACCCAACCAGCCTCCACCGGGACCGTGTCCGACCCGTCCATCTCGCCCACCAAGCCCGAAGCGGTGGGCCAGACGACACACGAGGCCCGCACGGAGCACGCGGCCCCGGCCCACGGCGGCGCGGCGCACGACACGGGCCACGGCCACGGCGGCCACGGCTTCAGTGGCGAGCCGCACGAGTCGCCATCCAACATGACCGTCCCGCTGACCATCCTCATGCTGGGCGCGGTCGCGGCGGGCTGGGCGAACATTCCCGGCGTCTCGCCCCTGCTCGAACACTGGCTGGAGCCGGTCTTCGGGGCGCACGACGTCGAAGTCATCGCCAGTCCCGTCACCCTGGCCCTGGTGTCGCTGGCGGCGGCGGTCATCGGCGCGCTGGTGGCGATGATGATGTACGATGTGCCGCTGTTCGTGGTGCGGCTGCCGCACCTCACCCCGCCGCGCCTGGGCGGCCTCTACGAGGCGTCGCTGAACAAGTTCTACGTGGACGAAATCTACGACCGGCTGTTCGTCCAGCCCTTCCGCCGTCTGGCCGACTGGTTCTGGCAGGCCGTGGACAAGTCGGTGATTGATGGCCTGGTCAACGGCGTGGCGGGCAGCTTCCGCTCGCTGAGCGGCGCCTTCCGCCGCGTGCAGACCGGCTACGTCCGCAACTACGCCCTGTGGATGCTCGTCGGCGTCGTCGTGCTCATTTTCTGGTTCTTCTACCAATAAGGTCTGTGCCATGACCGCTACCAATACCTTCGGCAATCCGGTCCTCTCGCTGCTCATCTTCCTGCCGCTGCTCGGCGCGCTGGGCATCTCGTTCATCAACCGCCGCAACGTCGGCGTCATCCGCTACGCCACGCTCGGCGTAACGCTGGTGACATTCCTGTGGTCACTCCAGTTCTACTTCAACTTTGACTGGAACAATCCGGGCATGCAGTTCGTGGACCGCCTGGTGTGGCTGCCCAGTCTCGGCGTCCAGTACATGGTCGGCGTGGACGGCATCAGCCTGCCCCTGGTCGTCCTGACCACGCTGCTTACGGCGGTCGCGGTCGGCGCGTCGTGGCCCGTCGAGACCCGCGTCAAGGAGTACATGGTCCTGATGCTCGTCCTGGAGACGGGCATGCTGGGCGTCTTCACGGCGATAGACCTGTTCGCCTTCTTCGTCTTCTGGGAAGCCGCCCTGGTGCCCATGTACTTTCTCATCGGTGTCTGGGGCGGCCCGCGCCGCGTCTACGCCTCGGTCAAGTTCATCCTCTACACCATGGCCGGTAGCTCGCTGATGCTGGTCGCCATCCTGGCGCTCGGCCTGAGCCATGCCGGTGGGCCGACCTTCGACCTGCTGGAACTGGTGCGCCAGCCCGTGCCGCCTGGGACGCAGGCCCTGCTCTTCTGGGCCTTCGCGCTGGCCTTCGCTGTCAAGGTGCCGCTCTTCCCGCTGCACACCTGGCTGCCCGACGCCCACGTCGAAGCGCCCACCGCCGGCTCCATCATCCTGGCGGGCGTCCTCCTGAAGATGGGCACCTACGGCCT
>CAZFUK010000817.1:0-2400 GCA_964522005.1 uncultured Anaerolineales bacterium
GCTTGGCGATTATAGTGACAAACGGAGGCCGGGTCAAGCCTGGCGGCCCGCCGAGAGTTGCCGTATGCCGCCCGTCTGATTAGTATATGGAGTAGTCCTGGGCAAGGGGAGACAGAGGAGAGAAGGAATGTATTTCACGCCGACAGTGGACGATCATGTGTGGGCGTTGCGCGACGCGGTCGAAAACGTGCTGACCGTGGAGACGGTGCAGATGGGGCGCGGCGGCGTGACGTTTACCGGGCGGCTGCGGCACGACGCCGAGCGGTCCTTTGCCTATCTAGAGAGCCGCTTCAGCCCGCTGGGTTACACACCTCTGTTACGCCGGACGCAGGGCACGGACGAGGTGGTGGCCGTCGAGGGGATTGTGGGGGTCAGCCGCTCGAACTGGGTGATCAACCTGTTGCTCTTCGTCGCCACCGTGGTCAGCGTCCTGGTGGTCGGCTTGCAGATCTTCTCGCCCCTGGGCGCGCTGGTCTACACCGCCGGGTTGCTGCTGGTGCTCGGCTGCCACGAGTTCGGGCACTACATCGTGGCGCGCATCCACGGCCTGGCCGTGACCCTGCCCTACTTTATCCCGCTGCCCCTGCCCCCGCTCGGGACGATGGGCGCGTTTATCCGCCTGAAGTCGCCGGTCATCAACCGCAAGGCCCTGTTTGACATGGCCGTGGCGGGGCCGCTGGCCGGCTTTTTCGTCGCCCTGCCCATCTTCGCGCTGGGGCTGCTGCTGCCCGCAGAGTGGACGCGCGTCCTGATGCAGGCGCGGCCGATTCTGCGCATCCAGTTGCTCGACTCATGGCTGGTCGAGTTCCTGGTCAACCTGCTGCGGCCCAGCCTGGGGAGCCTTGACCTGTTCCGCAACCCGCTGACGGCAGTGGGCTGGTTTGGCATGCTGGTGACCGCCATCAACCTGCTGCCGGCCGGCCAGCTCGACGGCGGGCACATCGCCTACTCGCTGCTCGGCCGCTGGTCCCGCCCGCTGGCCGGGCTGGTCTTCGTCCTGCTCATCTTCCTGGGCTGGCGCTACTGGTACGGCTGGTACGTGTGGGCCTTCATGCTGTTCCTGACCGGCCTGAGCCACCCGGCCCCGCTCAACGACATCACCGAGTTGGACTGGCCCCGCCGCAGCCTCGCGCTGGGGTCGTTCCTGCTGTTCCTGGCGACCATCTCGATCCAGCCCTTCGGGCGCTGACCCTACACGTACTCGTACAACCGATACAGCCCCACCAGGCGGCGGAGCTTGCGCAGCGCCTTGACCTCGATCTGGCGCACGCGCTCGCGCGTCAGGCGCAGGGCCTGGCCGACCTGTTCCAGCGTCTCCTCGTCGCCGTCGCGCAGGCCAAAGCGCAGTTCGAGCACGGCGCGCTCACGCGGCTCCAACGCTTCGAGCAGAATGGCGACCTCGTCTTTCAGCAGCTTCTGGAGAACCTCGTCGGCCAGCTCGACGGCGTTAGGGTCGGCGTGGCGCGAGTCAGGCTCGCCTTCCTCGCCCTCGGGCGTGGGCGGGTCTAGCGGCTGAATTTCCTGTTCCAGAATCAGCAGCGTTTCCACTTCCCGCACCACGGCGCGGAAACGGCGGGTGAGGGCGGTAGGCAGGCGTTCGCCACGGGCGCGGTGGCCCTGGACGGCCTCGCGCTCGTCGTCGGGCAGGAGGGGCATGGCGAGCGCCAGTTCCTCTGTCGTCGGGTCGCGCCCCAACTCGCCCATGAGCCGCATGCGGGTGCGGCGCAGCGTGTTGAGTGTCTCGACCTGGTGGGCGGGCAGGCGAATCAGGCGGCCCTGGTCGGCGATGGCGCGGCTGACGGCCTGCTTGATCCACCAGTGGGCGAAGGTGGCGAAGCGGAAGCCGCGCTCCGGGTCGAAGGTCTCCGTGGCGCGCATGAGGCCGAGCGTGCCCTCCTGGATGAGGTCCTGGAGGGTCAGGCCGCGCCCGACATACTTCTTGGCGATGCTGACGACGAGCCGCAGGTTCGCCATCACCAGGTGATGGCGGGCCGCCTCCCCGTCGCGCAGCACGGCCAGAATGGCGGCCTCCTCTTCGGGCGAGGCGACCGTCTCCAGTTGGGCGCGGGCGGCGACGGCAGCCTGTACCCGCCGTCCATAGTGGATTTCCTCTTCCGGCGTCAGCAGGGCGACACGGCCAATGTCGCGCATGTAGATGCGCACCAGGTCGTCACCCTGCAAGAGGGCATCCATCTCCGTTGTGGTCATGGTCACTCCAGACAGTGTGCCAGGGCGGTGGCTCGTCAAGCGAAGGTGTAAGGGAGAGCGCTGGGCTGCGTCCTAATGGTGCGTCCAGGGACGGCCCGGGGACGAATGGCTAAATGTTACCTTCATTGGCCCGATTTCGACAAACAAGCTCACATAGGGTGGTAGTAGGATAGGTGATGGGGATGACGCTGT
>CAZFUK010000818.1:0-2396 GCA_964522005.1 uncultured Anaerolineales bacterium
TCAGTCTTCGCCTTTCTCATGACTGGCTACCGATTACCGACTACTGTCTACTGGCTACCGACTACTGACTACTGACTACCGACCCCCCATGCGGGGGGCAGGCTACTGTCTACCCCGGAACGTATAGTGTAACACGGGATGACGCGGAGGGGAACAGCTAGACAGGGGAAAATGGGTCAGTCGAGAGGATGACAGCCGGATGATAGAGGAGGTGCAGGACAAGAACGAACACGCTGTCAACGGATTTTGGGAGCGGATTGAACGGATTAAGGGCGTTCGCGGTCATATAATCTGTTCAATCTGTTCTCGATAATCCGTTGACAGTGTGTGGCTCTCGCCTGCCCTGCCCTTCTGTGGTACAATTCGGACATTCCATCCTGTCTCATCCTAAGTGGTTCAGCCCACCGAGGCGCTTCCCTCTATGAAGCTCTTCATCAGCTACTCCCGCGACGACAAAGCCTGGGTCTACAACCTGCGTGACGCCCTGCGCACGGAAGGGGATCACGATGTCTGGCTCGACCGCAGTCTTGTCGTCGGGCTGGACTGGTGGCAGACTATCCTGGAGCATATCGAGGCCAGCGAGTGCTTCGTCTACGTCCTGACGCCCAAAGCCGTCGAGTCCATCTACTGTCGGGCCGAGTTGGAGTACGCTCTGGTCCTCAACAAGCCCGTCCTGCCGCTCATGCTCAAGCCATGTGAGTACCCCCTGGCACTGCGGCACATCCAAATCCAATCTATCGGCGACGACATGAGCATGGATAAGGTGCTGCTGCGCGTCGAACGCGGGTTGCACGCGGTCCAGCGAGGTCTGGACCAGGGCCACTACGCGCCTCCCGCGTCACCCCCGGCCCGCCTTCCCCTGCCCACCCCAGAGCGCGAGCCAGAGCAGGTCTCGGAGGTGTTCGCGTTGGCGGAGGAAGCAGTAGCCGAGAATAATATTCCGCTGGCTGAAAGGCTCTTCAAGCAGGTGATGGTTGCCGACCCGCAGGGGTGGGGGCTGGCGGCCGCTGAGCGGCTGGCCGAAATTCGGCTCGAGCGCGACCGCAGTCGGGACTACCTGGCCGTGGTACGGATGGCTCGCAACCCGGCAACAGTACGCGGCGCGCGGGCAGCCGCGAGGACCTACATTCAGAAGTACGGTCGCGAGTACGACCCGAATGAGGTGCTGAACGAGTTGCTGTTAGCCGCCGAAACGAGAGTCGATCCACCCTCGTCTCCCGCGCCGTCCCCTACGCCCACCGAGTCGAACCAGGAGCGCTCTGAACTCCACCGGGTCCTCGACTCATGCTTGAGTCTGGACGAACTGAGGCAGGCGGTTTTCGACCTGGGTCTGGACTACGACAACCTGGCCGGGGAAACCAAAGCGGCCAAGGCCCGCGCCTTGATTCTCACCCTTGAGCACCGCGGCCAACTTGACCGCCTCGTGGCCTGGATTAATGAGAATCGTGACGACATAGACACTAGCCCATTCTGGCCGGGCCGTGTCGGGCCTGGTTCAGAACCGGTCAAGCCAGACCAGCCGCAGACCCGAGCAGCGCAGCCTCGCGTCGAGGTTGTTGCTCCACCAGCTACTCCCCAACCCAGCGCGCCGAAGTTGGGCGACCGCATGACTGACGGGGACGGCGTGGTCATGATCTACGTGCCGCCTGGTACTTTTATCATGGGTAGTGACGATATTACCGATGACGAAAAGCCGCCCCACGAAATCACTATCGCGCAGGGGTTCTGGCTGGACCTGACACCCGTGACCAACGCCATGTATGACCGTTTCATCAAGGCGGGCGGCTACCAGAACCGCGACGTCTGGACCACGAGCGGGTGGAACTGGGTGCAGGCCAACAAGAAAACGGGACCGAAGGACTACACAGGTTTTACCGAGCCTGAGCAGCCCAGAGTCGGCGTGACATGGTACGAGGCGGATGCCTACTGTCGCTGGCGCGGCGGACGCTTACCGACCGAGGCGGAGTGGGAGTGGGCGGCGCGCGGGCCGGAGAACAGGGTGTATCCGTGGGGCAACAAGTTTGACGAGAAATGGGTCATCTACTCGGGCAACTCGTCCGGCAAGACGGCAGCAGTCAACGCGCAGACACGGCGGGAAGCGGCGTCGTGGGTGGGGGCGCTGGACATGAGCGGTAACGTGTGGGAGTGGGTCCGCGACTTTGCTGGGTCATACACGGTGCTACGGGGCGGCTCTTGTAACGACAGCGAGGGCTTCCTGCGGGCGGCGATCCGACAATGGGCCGATCCTTCCTTCGAAGAGGACTCCTATGTTGGGTTCCGCTGCGCCCGCTCGGCGTAGCCGCGCCCGTGAACCTAACCCCCGGCCCCCTTCCCTACCAGGGAAGGGGGGGAAGACGACTGCGCTTGCCAGGAGAGGGGGAACCGTAGCGGCGAGG
>CAZFUK010000819.1:0-2392 GCA_964522005.1 uncultured Anaerolineales bacterium
GTCATCTTGATCGTGTAGCCGCCCTCGAGCCTCACGCGGTATACTGGTTTGACACCGCTCGCCACGATAGCTTCGACATGACCGCTCGTGAACTCCCCTGTCTCTTCGTTGAGTACTCGCAGTTTCATGTTCCTGACCCTGGACTTCGCACTACGCTTGTCGCGTGGTATCCACACGCCGCGCACGTAGTCTGCCAGCTTCGACTTGTTTACGCTGCAATTCCGGGATGCTTGATTGAGAGACACTCCGCTTAACATCTGCTCCTTGGCACGTACATAGGCAACTATCCGGGCGTGACCGTTCACTTCGCCTTCAGACCACAGCCTCCACAAGTGTTCAACGGTCCGAGAGAGAGCTTTAGTCGCCACACCATTCACATTCAAGACACTGATAACTGTATCACCAGCCAGACAACTGAATCTGTGCCGGAACCATTGACGCGCCACGAAAATAGGCGCGCGGACGCGCCACTGAAAGACCACGGACTCGAAGGGGCTGGTGTGGTGGTCGCGCATCAGGCGGTTGATGAGGCCCCGGTCGCGCTCGGCCTGCTTGTCGGAGTGGTCGGTCAGCGAGGCCAACTCGCGGCTCAGGCTGACGCGGGCCGACGCGGCGACGGTCTGGTCGGTGCCCAGCGTGCTCCATAGCTCGACAAAGCCGTGGTCCAGCACCGAAGTGTGGGTCAGGGGGGTGGCAGGAGGCGTAGGTAAGGTCATAGGCAAGTCTCCAACAGGGGGAAGAATCAAGGGCGGCCAAGTATAGCGTTCGCCCTGGGCAGGGTCAAGGGTTCGGCCCGCTTCCTGCTATGATGAAATGCTGACAGGCATGAATTTTGTCCGACGCCGGGTCAGCCTATAATTGGGCCTGGTCTAAAGACCTCTATTCCCTTGTTGTAGAAGGAAGCACCCCTTGACTACCCTAACCCCTACCCAGACGGCCACCAAGATACACTTTGGCACCGATGGCTGGCGCGCGGTCATCAGCGACGAGTTTACCTTTGCCAATGTCCGCCATGTGGCCCAGGCGATAGCCCAGTGGACCCTGGAGCAGCCCCTCAGCGGGGCGGAGCACTCGGTCGTCGTCGGCTTCGACACCCGCTTTCTGTCCGACCGCTACGCCATCGAAGTCACGCGCGTACTGGCCGGTAACGGCATCCGCGTCTACCTGACCAACGGCAACTGCCCGACGCCGGCCCTCTCGCACGCTGTGGTGAGCCAGGGCGCGACGGCGGGCGTGATGATTACGGCCAGCCACAACCCCCCCCGCTATAACGGCATCAAGGTCAAGGCAAGCCACGGCGGCTCAGCCATGCCCAGCGACACCGCCCGTATCGAGAGCCTGTTGCAGGCGAACCTGCGCGACGGGCGCGAGCCGGTGGTCGAGAAGTACGACGCGCCCGGCCACGACCGGGGCGACTCGCCCGCCCACCCGCTCATCAGCCGCCTGAACGCCCTGAGCGGCTACCTGTCTCACCTGCGCACGCTGGTGGACTTCGAGGCCATCGCCCAGCTGAACCCGCGCGTCGTGGCCGATGCCATGTACGGCGCGGGGCGCGGCTATCTGCGGGCCGTGCTGGGCGCCGTGGGGGTCGAGGTCCAGGAGATTCGAGGGGAGCTAAACCCGGGCTTCGGCGGTATCCACCCCGAACCCATCCCGCGCAATCTGGGCGCGCTGGTCTACGCCGTCCATGAGGGCGACTACGACGTGGGCCTGGCGACCGACGGCGACGCCGACCGCATTGGTGCGGTGGACGACAAGGGCCGCTTTGTCAGCCCCCACATGATCTTTGCCCTGCTTCTGCGCCATCTGGCCGAGCGCGGCCAACAGGGCGCGGTCATCAAGACCATCTCGACGACGCTGCTGGTGGACCGGCTGGCGCGGCGCTATGGTCTGCCGCTGCACGAGACGCCCGTCGGCTTCAACCACATCGCTGACCATATGCTGCACGAGAACGTGCTCATCGGCGGCGAGGAGAGCGGCAGCCTGAGCATCCAGGGTCACGTGCCAGAGGGCGACGGCCTGCTGATGGGATTGTTGCTGCTCGAAGTGATGGCGAAGCAGGGCCAGCGCAAGCTGAGCCGGGTGGTGGATGACCTGCTGGCCGACCTGGGGCCGGTCTACTACGACCGCTCCGATGTGCGGGTCCAGGCGTTCAATAAGCGGGAGATGGTCCAGCGGCTGACGGACCAGGCGCCGGCCCACCTGGACCAGGTGCCCGTGGTGCGGGTCAACAGTATGGATGGGGTGAAGTACCTGCTGGAGGATGACGCGTGGCTGCTGATTCGGCCCTCGGGCACCGAGCCGGTCCTGCGCATCTACGCGGAGGGCCGCAGCCCCGAGCAGGTCAAAGCGTTGCTCAAAGCGGGCGCGGACCTGGCCGGCGTGTAGCATT
>CAZFUK010000820.1:0-2385 GCA_964522005.1 uncultured Anaerolineales bacterium
TGGTGGATGGCAAGGTTTACGCCGTCGGCGGCCTGGACAGCGCGCCCCTCGCCACGGTGGAGATGTACGACCCGGCCCGTGACCGCTGGACGCCGCGCGCGCCCATGCCGACCGCCCGCTTCGACCTGGGCGTCGCGGCCCTGGACGGTAAAATCTACGCCGTGGGCGGCAACGGGCCGAGCGGCCAGCGCCTCACCACGGTCGAGATGTACGACCCGGCCAGCGACACCTGGGCGGCGCGCGCCTCCCTGCCCCTGCCACGCGCGGCATTGGGGTTGGCCGCACTGGGCGGCAAGCTCTACGCCGTGGGTGGAGCACGGGCGGGCTACCAGGCCAGCCTGGATGTCTACGACCCGACAGCCGACACCTGGACGCCGGCCGCCCCGCTGCCGGTCGGGCGCGAGTACCTGGGCGTCGTGGCGCAGGGCGACCGTCTCTACGCCGTGGGTGGCTACAACGGCGCGCCCTCGGGCCAGACCGACGTATACGACCCGGCGACGGATGCCTGGACCCCTGTGACTGCCCTGACGACGCCGCGCTTTGCCCACGGCCTGGGTCTGCTGGACGGCCACCTCCTTACCGTCGGCGGCTGGGGGTCCCAGGCGCTGGCGAGCGTGGAGGAGTACGACTCCGCCGAGAACGCCTGGCGTGAGCGCACTCCGATGCCGACGGCCCGCGCCAACGTCGCCGTCGCCTCGCTGGGCGACCGCCTGCTGGTTATCGGCGGCTGGAACGGCCACACGCTGGGCACGGTGGAGGAGGCTCGCGTCTCCACCATCCCGTCGCCGGCTGCCAAGTCGGGCCGGCTGGCCGACTTCCCGTGGGGTCTCCTGCCTAAAGAAGCGCGCGACTTGTTGAAGTAGCTGTAACCTGGAGCCTCTCCCCCTGGGGGAGGGTCAGGTTGAGGGAAGCTGCGTGGCGGCGGACCTGTCCCTCGACCTGCCCCTCCCTCAGGGGGAGAGGCCTTATTTTGGCGAAGGCCCTCTCTTTCGTCATTGCCCGACTGATCCCCTATTGTCCACGTTTTGCTTGTTGACGTCCAGACTGGTATGTGATATGTTGTATGTACTGGTTCTCGTTCCCTGTCCATCCTACCCATGATCTTTTGTGACAGTGAAGGGGGTGTTATGCCCAAGATTGACAAACTCGTCTATATCTCTAAGACGCCGAGCGCCCACTTGGCCCGTGTCTATATTGTCTCCAACCCCGCGCAAGCGGATCTAATTGTCCAGATTACCTCTCATCGAAGTGAGGCCGACTTCGCTGCTGTGATCACAACCAACCCTGCCGAGTACTCCGCCCGGATCTACGTCGTCAACCCTCAAGACCTGCCTCGGTAGTAGACGTCCTCCAAAAGGATCTTTGGCAAGGATGGTTGCTCCTATCACCTTTGCTTGGCGCACCGTATCCGTTCTCGTAAGCTGAAGGTGTGCTGTAACGTATTCTAGCTAGGATGGTGTAGGATGAAGACAGTCCAGAAGGTCTGGGCGTTGTCTGGGCCGCCCTATGACCGGGCCAGCCTCGGCTGCGGCATCGCCCACATCGGCGTCGGGAACTTTGCACGGGCGCACCTGGCCGTCTTCCTCGACGCCGCGCTGCGCCAGCAGCCGGACGACTGGATGATGCACGGCGTCGGCCTACGCCCAGCGGACCTCAGCCTGATGGCGGCCATGAACGGCCAGGATAACCTCTACTCGCTGACTGAACGCTCGGGTTCCCACGATACCTTCAAGGTCATCGGGTCCATCAAGAGCTTTACCTACGCCCCGGCCAACCCCCAAGAGGCGGTCCAACTCCTGGCCTCCGACGCGGTCAAGATCGTCTCCCTGACCATCACGGAGAAGGGCTACACCTACGACGCGGCGGGTAACCTGCACCTGGCCGATCCGCTGGTCCAGGCGGACCTTCGGGCAGGCATTCCCCAAACGGCCCTTGGGTGGCTGTTCTGGGCGGCCCGCGAACGACAGGTGAACCGAGGGCAGCCCGTTACCCTCCTGTCGTGCGACAACGAGCCGGGCAATGGCGACACTCTGCGACGCCTCCTGCTCCAGTTTGCCGAGCTAAAGGACCGTTCGACCGCCCAGTGGATTCAGGACAACACCAGTTGCCCGAACTCCATGGTAGACCGCATCACGCCGGCCGTCACCCAGCAGGCCCGCGACTTCGTGCGGGATACGTTTGGGGTAGAGGACAGTTGCCCTGTCGTGAGCGAGGCGTATTTGCAGTGGGTGGTGGAGGACCGTTTCATCAACGGGCGGCCCGCCTTCGAGGCGGCGCCCGTGAATGTCCACCTGGGGACAGGCGCCCAGGCGGTACACGTTCAGTTGACCGACGACGTCGAACCCTACGAGAAGCTCAAGATGCGGCTGCTCAACGGCTCGCACT
>CAZFUK010000821.1:0-2383 GCA_964522005.1 uncultured Anaerolineales bacterium
CCCCTGTGCGCCGTGCAGCGCCTGCTCCTTCAGGCCGGCCTCCCCCTCCCGCCTGGCGTCGTGGACGGCTGCCAGCCGCCGACCGTCTGCGCCGTGCCCCGGAATCTTGGGTAAACTGAACAAGGATTGCTAAATTCTCGCCTCGACCTCGGCGGCCAGCCTCATAGCTTAGCCCTTATGGCCGGCGTGCAGACCTGACAGGTTTCTGAAAACCTGTCAGGTCTCGCTTTCTGCCAGCGCGTACTGGACCGCCTCCTCCAGCGTCATCGCCCGTCCGGTGGCCCACTGCGTGTCAAACTGAGCCTCACCCAGTGCCTGACGTGCGGCTGCGACATAACGCTCATAGCGCGGGCCATCGGCGGGCGGCAACGGAGCGCCAATGGCCTCACGCATACTTGTTGCCGCGCCGTAGAGCCGAGCGGCCCGCTCGGTCTGTCCCTCGACCGAAGCGAGGGCCGCTAGCTCCTCCAGCACCCCAGCGATGTCAGGCGCTCGCCCCATCCGCGCCAGTCGCGTCAGACTCTCCTGAAGGTGCGTTCTGGCCTCGGCATATTTCCCCTGCTCCCGCGCCACCGCTCCAAGCCAGCGTAAGGGCTCCGCCATATGCGCCTTGTTACTCGCGCTTCGACTCGTCGACAGAGACTCTTCGAAGAAAGCGCGGGCCTGGCCGAAATCCCCCTGGTCATAAGCGCGCAGCCCCAACCCGCAGAGGGCCAGCCCCAGGACATCCTTGCTTTCGGTTTCCAGCTCGCGGCCAATCGCCAAAGCTTCCTCCAGCCGTGGGATCTGTCCCTCGGTATCGTCCTGCTCCCGCGCCATGCGAGCCAGTAAGATGAGAGTTACGCCTACCTCGAACTTGGAGCCCATCAGACGAAGGCCCCTGAGCGCTTCGGTTAGGATGACTTCTGCCTGACTATACTGACCTCGATATAGCGTCAGAGCACCCAGTTGCTGGTGACCTATTAAAATAGACGTTTTATCATATACATTATTAAAGTCATCATATGCCTGCTTAAATAGAGCCTGTGCCTGCGCGTAGCGACCCTGGTACATCGCCAACCTGGCAAGACGGTCCAAAGCAGTTGCGACCAGACTTGGATTCTTGAACTCTTGGGCGAGCGCCAATTGCTCCTCGTACAAAGCTCGGGCTGCAGCATAGTCGCCCTCGTCAAAGTAGACGTCGCCTAGGTTCCCGATGAGGCGTACCGCCCGCTTCCGCTCCCCGATCTCTCGATACAAGGCCAGGCCAGCTTCGTAGTACGAGCGGGCGAGGGCGTTGTCCTGGCCGGCGGCAGCCACGACACCGAGATTGCCCAAGGAGGTCGCCATGCCTAGTTTATCACCTAAGTCGCGCTGAACAGCCAGGCACTCTTCCATCTGCCGACGCGCCTCCGTAATATTCCCTGCATTGTACGCCAGAGCCGACGCTCCGTTGAGAGCCTTAGCGCGGCCGGCCGTCGCCTGAGTTGACCCCACGGCCGCTAGTGCGCCGGTCAACCACATCCGCCCCTCGCTGGTGAAGCCTCGCGAATACCAGAAACGCCACAAGGCGCCCGCCACCTGCACTCCCCATTGGGCGTCGCCCTGTACCAATTGGGACCAGGTGAGGACCGTGCGGATATTGTTGTGCTCCTCCTCCAGCCGCTGCATCCAGTATCCCACCTGCTCACCTGTTAAGTGCGGTTCGGCCTCTTCAACCAACTGGAGGAAGTACTCGGCATGCCGGCGCTGCAAGGCGTCCGCTTCGCCGCTCGCCTCCAACTGCTCCCGCGCGTACTCGTGAATCGTTTCGAGCATGACAAAACGCGGCGCGCCCCCCACCCCCTCCTCCTGCCGCAGCAGGCTCTTGCTCACCAACGCCTCCACCCCGTCCAGCACGTCCAACCCCAGGTCGCCCGCCCCGCCGCAGACATCCTCTATCGCCTCCAGCGTCCGCCCCCCCGCGAACACCGCCAGCCGTCGAAACAGCCGCTTCTCGCCCTCGTCCAGCAAGTCGTAGCTCCAGGCGATGGTGTTGCGTAGCGTCTGTTGGCGGGCGGGCAGGTCGCGCGCTCCCCCCGTCAGCGTCGGCAGCCGTCGTTCCAGCCGTTGGAGCAGCGCCTGGGGCGTCAGCGCCTTGATCCGCGCCGCCGCTAGCTCAATCGCCAGCGGCAACCCATCCAGCCGATGGCAGATCTCGGCCACCGCCGGCGCGTTGGCGTTGGTCACCTGGAAGTCCGCCCTCACGTCCTGCGCCCGTTGGATGAACAGCGCCACGGCGGCGTACTGCGTGAGTTGGTCGAGCGGCGGCAGGGCGCGATAGGCGGGCAGGGGCAGCGGGGGAACCTCGAACTCCTTCTCGCCACGGACGTGCAACGGGACGCGGCTGGTGACCAGCACCTTG